>JAQBNQ010000489.1 GCA_028288545.1 Bacteroidota bacterium | reverse complement strand
GGAGACAAGGCAAATCGCGAAAGCATGACCATTTCAGGCTCAGCCCTGTGGGATAACTTCATTCAATTAAATAAAATAACCGGCCCTATTCAAGATAAACGCAACGAGATTGTTATTAATAGTGCATACCATAATCAGGATAGTGTTAAACGCCGCCTGGATAGCGTTGCTGTTGTAAAGAAAACCACATTATCAACTTATATTCAATCAAACCTGCATTCGTACGCGGGCATAATCCTGCTTTATTACAGCAAAATTGATAAAACTTTTACTGTCGAAGAAGCCAACGGATTACTGAAACAATTTGACCTGGAACTTCAAAATTCAAAATACGGCCGTCTTGTGCAGCAATTGAATAAAAGTTACAATCAAACCAAAATTGGGCAAATAGCCCCCGATTTTGAACAGGCTAACCAGCACGGAAAACCAGTAAAACTATCTGCTTTTAAAGGCAAATATGTTTTGTTGGAGTTTTCATCGTCATGGTGCGGCCCCTGCCGTGTCATGAACCCGCAATTAGTAAAGCTCTATAATAAATTTAAGAACAAAGACTTTGAGATCATCAGTGTATCAACCGATGTAAACAGGCAAACATGGCTAAAAACCATTAAAGACGATGGCCTAACCTGGCCGCAATTATCTGATTTAAAGGGGCAGCAAAACGAAGTTGCTACGCTTTATAACATCAATGGCATACCTCACAACTTCCTGATAGACAAACAAGGCAAAATCATTGAAGACAATATTTACCCCGATCAACTTGCCGAAAAACTGGATATACTGTTAAAGTAAAACATGCAACAAAAAAGCCCTCCAGTAATAAAACCGAAGGGCTACCAACCTATATAAAACAAACCTATTGTTTTCTCTTTCCCCAAATGGCGGTGCCATGGTTATCCAACCCGGTAAAAATCAGGGTTGATGTTATTTTATTTTCCCAGTCGCGTTCACGCTCAACTTTCAGTTTGTAAGTATCGCCACTGCTATATTTGAGTTCAAGCCACGGAGCGGTGAATGTCCATTTATCGGCCGTATTGCCATCAATGGTACCTGCAGCATCCAGCTTAAAGGTTGTTGACACCTGGAAATCCGGATTGGTTTGTTCTGTACCATAACCTGGTACAATGTGATAATTCAGCGTGATCTTTTCATAGGTTCCGGCTACATCAGTAGCCGCTATGGTTGTTTGCGGAACATTGGCATAGCGCTCAGGTGATACTATCGGCCACCCATCAGGTGTCCATGATATTTTGCGAACATGCAGGTCCATAAAGTAGGAGTTGATCCCCGGCCTGCCCTGGTGTGCCATATAATACTGCCCGCTGCCATTGTCAAACACCGCGCAATGACCTGTGCCCTGCCAGCCGCTTTGATTAGTGAACTGATATGGCGCCAGGATCATCGGCCCATGGTCTTCATCGGTATTGATATCATGGCCGTTATAATCATAAAACGGACCGGTTGGACTATCTCCCCGCCCTACCCTTACATTGTATTTGGTTTGCAGCCAATCATAACTAATAAACAGGAAATACTTTTTCAGATCGGGATTATAGATCACTTCTGCACCCTCAATATTGCCATTGTATTTGCCGCCTGTAAAACCACGGTTGGCAATGCGTTTACCCTTATCGCCCGAATTGGCCGCCAAACCGGTTGATGGATCAAGCTTCAGGATATAGATCCCATCCCAGGCCGAGCCGTAGTACATATACTGTTCGCCGGTTGTTGTGGTAATTACTGTTGGGTCGATGGCATTGGTTTGGATACTGGCATCATTAGCCGATGTTACCACGAGACCTTTCTCTGTCCATGGGCCATCAGGCGATGAAGCTGTTGCCATACCGATCACACTCAACCGCGCTGTTGCCGATGAAAGTGAATAATACAATCTGTACTCTGACCCTACCTTCATTACATAAGGTGCCCACAAAGCGTTGTAAGGCGCACCGGCCTTACCTGTAATATAGGCAGAACCCTGCGCCGGTAACGACGAAAACACCCAACCCACATATTCCCACTGAACCAAATCCTTCGACCGGCGAATTTGTAGCCCCGACCTCACATCGGTACCAAAAGCCACATCAGTACTATAGCAATAATAATAATCGCCAAACTTTTTGATGGATGGGTCATGCACGTTATATACCGTCCATTTAGGGTAATAGGTAAATGCAGCGATATCAGCATAAGTGTCGCTGATGCTATTAATATCAAACGCCGTTGTTACCGGTGTAGTGGTGGTGGTATCCGTTTTAGTTGGCGTAGGTGTGTCCTTTTTTGAGCAGGAAAATATTACTATTGCCAGTGTCGCTATTAAGTATAGATTTTTCGCTGTATTCATCGTCGTGTTCATCTCTTTCTTATCTAAAAACTCATGTCATTTCGAACGATAGAGAGAAATCTTATACAACATGCTTTGCAAACTTTGCATATCAGCCCTGTATATCGTATAAGATTTCTCTTTCGCTCCTTGCTCAACCCTGCCCTTGCTCAATCGAAATGACAAGGGTTAGTTAACAAAGGGATTGGCTGGATTAATACCCTGCATTTTGCACTAAACCAACATTGGTTTGCACCTCGGTAAGGGGTATTGGTAAATACTCTTTGCCCACAGTGTAAGTGTTAAATTCAGGGTCACGGGTTTTTAACCAGGCCAATTTGGTGGCATCCTGCAACCAGCCCCAGCGGCGGATATCATCAAAACGATGACCCTCCAGCGAAAACTCAAGGAAACGTTCGTGACCAATCTGTTCGCGCATATCGTCCTGGCTCATACCCGGTTTAACGGTAGCCAGATTGGGTAAACCAACGCGGTTACGTACCATCTGGATGTATTGGTAAGAGTCGTTTG
>JAQBNQ010000484.1 GCA_028288545.1 Bacteroidota bacterium | reverse complement strand
TATACTGAGGGAAAAGGTTTATAACGACATAAAAGCAAAGGGATATCCCCTTATCAGCTATATCAGTTCTAAAGCCACCGTGTTTAATAATAAAATAGGAGAGAACTGTTTTATCCTTGAGGACAATACTTTACAGCCTTTTACCGATATCGGCAATAACGTGGTGATATGGAGTGGTTGCCATATCGGGCATCACGGCAAAATTGAGGACCATGTTACGTTTACCTCGCACGTGGTGCTTTCGGGCCATTGCCTGGTAAAGAAATATTCTTTTTTTGGGGTCAATTCAACTATACGCGACGGCATTACTATTGAGGAAGGAACGCTTGTGGCGATGGACGCGTCCATTGTAAAGAATACGGAGCCCTGGGGAGTGTACAAGGGAAGCCCGGCCAAAAAAGGAGAAACATTGAGTAAGGATCTTGATTTTTAAAATATGCGCTGGATAAAGAAAGGGCTCATTTACACACCGAACGCCCGGTACGATTGGAACAAGACTCATGCCCAGGTGCCGGTGGTGGATATGCTGGATGATAAAGTTTGGAGAATTTATTATTCATCGCGCAATGCCTTGGGACAAAGCAATTGCAGTTTTATTGAAGTTGAAGCAGGTAATCCCACAAAGATATTTTACGAACACCCTGAGTCAATTTTGCCATTTGGCAAATTAGGGACGTTTGATGACTGTGGCATTATGCCAACCAGCATTGTAAACGTCGGAACTAAAAAATACCTGTATTACGTTGGCTGGACAGTAAGGCAAACAGTTCCTTACCATAACTCAATTGGACTTGCTGTAAGCGATGACGGTGGAAAAACCTTTGCAAAAATGTTTGAAGGCCCTGTTGTTACGACCATTCATACAGAGCCTTATTTTAACGGCACGGCGTATGTTATTTGCCAGGATAACTTGTGGAAGATGTGGTATTTGTCCTGCACTAAGTGGAAGGTGATAAACAATAAGCCTGAGCCCTTTTACAATATCAAATACGCTGAATCAACCAACGGTATTAACTGGAAACGGGATGGCCATGTTGCAATTGATTATCTTAACGAAAGCGAAGGGGGAATTGTAAGTGCATCGGTAATTAAAGAGAATGGAAAGTATAGAATGTGGTATGGCCGCCGCTCGGCAATTGATTACAGGACGGACAAAAATCAGTCGTACCGGATTGGTTACGCCGAGTCGATGAATGGGAAGGATTGGAGCAGGAAGGACGCCCTGGCCGGAATAGATGTATCGCCGGAAGGCTGGGATTCTGAAATGATTTCTTATCCTTGCGTTATCAATTACAATCGCAGCAAAATAATGTTTTACAATGGCAATGGCTTTGGTAGAACGGGTTTTGGATATGCCATTTTAGAAGAGTAAAAGAGAAAACGGAATGAATTTTTACACGGCACTGCAAACTGAGATACTGGAAAACCTGCTGAATGTTTATCATCCACAGGCAAATGCTATTGGCTTTAAACAAAGTTCGATCAACTCTTTTAAAAAGTTACTGCGCGGAGTTGGCCTTTTTAGAGTGGACTTTTCGGTGAACGATATGAAAAAGCCGATGGAGGAAATGGAACCTCACATGGCAGGGCTTAACGAGGTTTACTTGAATCTTAAGAACGAAGCGGACAGAAAACTGCTGGTGCAACTGATGGCCTCGCGCATTATTAAAGGAAAAATTCTGTTGCCCTTAAATAATACCGCGCATTTTGAGAACATGAACAAGTTTGCGGCTTTATTTGATGCAAACGATACGCTGGTATCTAAAGGCGGAATGAAATTGAACAAAACAAATCTTGCACCCGCAGGGTTTCCTTTAACGTTATACCAGAACGTGGAAGGTGTTTACACCATTTATAATCTGCAACAATACCTATATAAAAACAACGATTTTTATGTAAGGGCTGAAGAAGGCGACTATGTGATTGATGGTGGTGGTTGCTTTGGCGATACAGCCCTGTACTTTGCCAGCCAGGCAAAAAAAGCCGGTAAAGTTTTTTCGTTTGAATTTATTCCCAGCAATCTTGAAGTGTTCAATAAGAATTTAAGTTTGAACCCCGACCTGGCGGGTGTGGTTGAAATTGTAAAAAATCCATTATGGGAGTTTTCGGGTAAAAAGCTTTTTTACAAAGATTGGGGCCCGGGGAGTATATTAAGCGAAAAGGACGATTTTAATGCTGACGGTTTTACAGAAACAATATCGATTGATGATTTTGTTGAACGGAATTCAGTACCCAGGATCAACTTTATTAAAATGGATATAGAAGGGGCGGAGTTCCCTGCTTTAAATGGCGCTCTTAAAACTATTCGCAAACACAAACCAAAGCTGGCCATTGCCCTGTACCACAGCATTGAAGATTTTGCGCGAATACCTAAATTAATTAACGACCTCAATCTTGGCTACCGTTTTTATTTAGGGCATTATACCCCTTATGGTCACGAAACCATCATGTTTGCAAGTTGCTCTTAAACACTTAGGTTATTTATAAAATGCAGAAGGGCATCACCGGTATGGGATGCCCTTCTGCATTTTTGATATTGAACTTATCAGAATTTATTAAA
>JAQBNQ010000411.1 GCA_028288545.1 Bacteroidota bacterium | reverse complement strand
GGAATTTGCTGCACAGGGATTGCTCAGTAAAAAACTGGCAACTATTAATTTAAACGTTCCGGTAGATGTTAGTGATGATGATTTAAAAATGGATGCCCCGGACAAAGAAAGACTTTCGGCAATTTTTGCAGAGTTGGAATTCCGAACGCTGGGGAAAAGAATTTTAGGATTAACCTACTCCGTTAATACGCCTTCCGGCACCGGTTCGCCGGTTATCGCAAAGCCATCTTCATCTGGTGGGCAGCCGGATCTTTTTAGTGGCATTGGAGAAACTGCCACCGTTGCTAAAGGAAAAAACATTACTAATACGGCTCACAATTATATTATTGCCGATACGGGAGTTGAAGGGGCACCGGGCGCCCAAAGAATATCTGTGCAAGCTTTAGTGGCTTTGTTAAGTGAGCAAGCGGAATTTTGTTTTGATACGGAAACCTCATCCCTGGATTATTTCAGCCTTGATATGGTGGGTATGAGTTTTAGTATTAAAGAAGGCGAAGCATATTATGTTCCATTTCCGAAAGATTTTGATGAGACAAAAAAGATCGTTACACAATTTAAGCCTCTGTTCGAAAGTAAAACACAGGTAAAGATCGGCCAGAACATAAAGTTCGACAAGCTGGTTTTGAAAATGTATGATGTTAATGTAAGCCTGCCATTTTATGACACCATGCTTGCGCATTACCTGGTTGAACCGGATAATAATAAACATGGCATGGATTACCTGAGCGAAACTTTCCTGGGCTATACTCCTGTGCCTATTGAGGATCTGATAGGTAAGGGCGGAAAAAACCAGCGTAGTATGCGCGATGTACAGTTGGACAAAATATCGGAATACGCTGCTGAAGATGCCGATATAACTTTGCAGATAAAACACAAAATAGCGCCGCTGGTGCAACAGCAGGAGATGGGCAACGTATTAGATGAGTTGGAGCATCCATTAATTGAGGTACTGGCGGATATGGAATTTGAAGGAGTAAAAATTGACGAGCAGTTCTTGCAACAGTTTTCCAAAGTTTTGGAAACTGACATGCTGAAAGTGCGTGATGAAATTTATTCACTCGCTGGCCTTGAGTTTAATGTTGATTCGCCCAAACAAATGGGGGATATCCTATACAGTCATTTAAAACTTCCTTTTGAAGGCAAGAAGACCTCTACCGGTCAGCTTTCAACCAATGAGGATGCTTTACAGGGCTTAAAAAAGCATCACCCTATTGCCGAAAAAATTCTGGACTATCGTCAAATAACAAAACTAAAATCAACGTATGTTGACTCATTGCCATTGTTGATCAACAAACAAACGGGTAGAGTTCACACCACCTTCCGCCAGGCAGTAGCGGCAACGGGCCGGTTAAGTTCTGATAATCCGAATCTTCAAAATATTCCAATTCGCTCAGAACGCGGGCAAGAGGTGCGCAAAGCTTTTATTGCACGTGATGAGGACCACATCCTTATCTCGGCCGATTATTCGCAAATAGAATTGCGCATTGTTGCCGAACTGAGTGGCGATGAAAATATGTTCGAAGCATTTTCAAACAAAGTAGATATTCATACTGCTACTGCAGCAAAGGTGTACAACGTGCCCCTTGACCAGGTAACTAAAGAGATGCGTTATAAAGCTAAGAGTGTAAACTTTGGTATTATATACGGACAGGGCGCTTTTGGTTTGGCGGAAAATATTGGTGTGTCCCGCGCAGAGGCGAAAGAAATAATCAATAACTACTTTATTCAGTTTCCAAAGATCAAAGAATACATGAATAGCAATGTAAACTTTGCCCGTGAAAATGGCTACGTGCAAACCATTAAAGGCAGAAGGCGCTACCTGAAAGATATTAACTCGCGCAATTTTACAGTAAGAGGTTTTGCAGAGCGAAATGCTATCAACTCACCGGTACAGGGAAGCGCAGCAGATTTGATAAAGCTTGCCATGATAGGTATTCACCGCGAGTTTGCCCAAAGAAAACTCAGATCAAAAATGACCTTACAGGTACACGATGAATTGGTTTTTGACGCACATAAAGATGAAGTTGAAATAATCAAACCAATCATCTATGAACAGATGGTTAATGCCATTAAGACAAGGGTTCCCATTGAAGCGGAGATGGGCGTTGGCAAAAATTGGTTAGAGGCGCATTAATACTAATGCTCAATAATCTCCTTATTTACAATCCTGTTTTTAATAACAAATAACGGTCGTTGTTTTACCTGGAAAAAAATGCGCAACACGTATTCGCCAATAATGCCCAGTGATAATAATTGTACCCCACTGAAGAGAATGATAGTAAACATCAACCCGGTAAAGCCTTCAACCACTGGAATGTCCAGAACAAATTTTTTGAAGAGCGTGTATACAAAATAGCCTAGGGCTATAAGAATAGTTACAATTCCAAGATTGCTAATAAAGCGTATAGGTATTTCACTAAAGTTAAAAATGCCGTTAAAGGCTATGCGGAACATCATCGCTACCGAGTACTTCGTATTTCCTGCAATGCGTTCGGGCCGGTTATATTCATAGCCCGTTTGCTTAAAGCCCACCCAGCTCCGCATTCCGCGCAGGTAACGGCTTTCTTCGGGCATTTTATTCATTACATCCACCATTCTTCGGCTAAGAAGAGCAAAGTCTCCGCTATCCAATTGCATTTCAATATTCGATATTCGCTGCACTAAGCGATAATACGAGTGTTGCATAAATTTCAATACTCTTCCCTCCTTGCGGTTTTTCCTTATGGCATAAACCACATCACTACCTTCTTTATAAATGCGGTAAAACTCAGTCAGTAACTCGGGAGGATCTTGTAAGTCGCCGTCAATACACATCAGGGCTTCTGTTCCCCTGGCAACGGAAAGGCCGGCAGTTAGGGCCAGTTGGTGACCAAAGTTTCTGGACAAAAACACACAATGATAGCGTTCGTCATTTAAAGCATTCGCCAACATCAACTCGGGTGTTCTGTCGCGCGAGCCATCGTTTACCATTACAACTTCTAAGGAGATATTGCTTTCGTCCATTAGTTTGTTTAGTCTTTCAACAAGGAACGGAAATGTTTCTTCCTCGTTATAAAGTGGCACAACTATCGATACCTGCGGTAACTGCATTTAGTTTATTTTTTATTCCTGTTAACTCGTAATACTTAACGCCGTAAAATTCATCTAAAATTTTGTATTCGTATCGAGACTCAACAAATTTTTCCGGCTCATCATGGTTCATAATTAATTTTTGGCCTACCTTAAATTTATTGCCGCCATACAACAGTTGGTCATCTACCCCGGTTCCCATGTCATTTAGCATTTTCACATACAAGCGCCATTGAACACAATAATCATCAAAAAAGAAAATAGCGTCTTTTAAGTCTCTTTTCCCATCAATTGCATCGCGCAAATAATAAGACAAGGCATATTGACTCCCGTTAGACAAATCATCATATTGCCATTTTAAATAATTGAAGGCTTCAACTGTAGGTTGAATACTGAAAATTACAATAAGGACCATTAGTGTCCATTGTCTGTTCAAAAACTTAAGCAGCGAAAGAATATCGCCTATTTGTAAAACTACTATGGCAACAATACAAGCAAGCATAGGATAAACAGGTATATCATACCAGGGCAATTTGGTTTTGCTAACGGACAGAACGGTGAGAAAACATAATGAACTGAGAATGCAGAATGCCAATGCCCGCTTAATTTTTGGGTTAGGTAAGAACCAAACCAATAATAAAGATGCAGGCAAGGCCCAATACCAGGTGGAAAAATGTGCCATTCTCAAACTCGTCCAATAGTAATTCCAATCGCCACCATGCTGTTCATTTACATCACTGAATCTTCCACCCAGTTCATTTTCTGAAACAACCGCTAAATATCCCGGATTATAATGCTCGCGCAAAAAATAATAACCCAGTACCACTACAAGAAATCCTAAAGTGCCGAGGTAAAAATATTTGTTCCTCAAAGTGCTGACAACCTGCTTACGGAAAAGGGCGAAAATGAAAAGCGCGGGAGCAAAAAGTAAACCGGCAATACCTTTAGTCATAACCGCAGCAGTAACTGAAATAAAAAAAAGCAACAGAAACTTATTGCGTTTGTTACCCGCGCTTTCAGTGTATAAAAAAAATGCCAGCAAATAACAGGTTGAAAAAAATG
>JAQBNQ010000400.1 GCA_028288545.1 Bacteroidota bacterium | reverse complement strand
GGAGACCCAGTTATCGGTTAATACCGTGCCTAGTTCTTCTGACCTGATTTATTACTGGAGCCCGATTGCAATAGACTCGGTTGATGTATTTGACTACCGCAATTGCTCTGATACTTT
Source organism: Bacteroidota bacterium (assembly GCA_028288545.1). GTDB lineage: Bacteria > Bacteroidota > Bacteroidia > Chitinophagales > LD1 > Bog-950. Next base: position 2,657 of record JAQBNQ010000400.1, on the reverse strand, counting down.
GGCTTGTCCTAATCCGTACGTTAGACCTCCATTTACACAAACGTTTACCGTTTTGGTTATGAATTCAGATTCATGCTATGCCAGCGATACGGTTACGGTTTATGTAAAGAACGAACCGAATGCATTTATACCAACCGCGTTTACACCTAACGGAGATGGATTGAACGATAGATTTACTTTTGATATACTTGGAGCCATTACCGTAGAAGTAAGCGTATTTAACCGTTGGGGTCAGCGGATTTATTATGACGCCGCTCAACCAAATGGAATGAGTAACGACTATGGATGGGACGGAACAAGCAAAGGTAAAGCCGACCCGGATGATACCTATGTTTATCAATTACGAATTAACTACTACAGCGGAATAAAGAAGGATATGTCCGGCACTATTACGCTAATGCGCTAAAATATTAAAGCAATCAATTAAAACGCCCCGTACATCGGGGCGTTTTTGTTTTTGGTACACTGCGGAAATCTTAACTTTATAGAATGAAAATTCTTACCGCGGAGCAGATAAAACAATTAGATAAATATACTATCGAAAATGAACCGGTGTCTTCCATCGACTTGATGGAACGGGCTGCCAATAAATTCTTCACTGCAGTTTCCCGCCATATAGGCAAACATCGACCCGTTTATATTTTTTGCGGTATGGGTAATAATGGCGGTGATGGGTTAGCTGTGGCCAGGATGCTGATAAAGGACGGCTATCATTATGTTCATCCCTACATTGTTAGACATTCGCCTAATGGCAGCGCTGACTTTGAAATGAACCATGAACGGTTAAAGTTTCTGGGGCCTGTTCATTTCATCGAAACACCAGGCCACTTTCCGAAAATAGAAAAGGATGCAGTGATAATTGACGCTGTTTTTGGAAGCGGTTTGTCGAGACCAGTAGATGGAATATCGGCAGAAGTGATTGACCTGATGAATAAATCCGGAAAAGAAATTTACTCGGTTGATATACCCTCGGGTTTGTTCTGCGATAAATTGAATAGTGAAAGTGATGTGATAATTCATTCCACATGTACCTATACATTTCATGCTCCTAAATTGACTTTTCTTTTTCCGGTTAATGAAAGGTACATTCCTGCTTTTGAGGTTTTAGATATCGGGCTCAATAATGACTTCGCTCAAACTATTGAATCACCTTACCAATACATTGAACCAAAGCTTATCCAAACGTTAATCAAAAAGCGCAGTAAATTTTCGCATAAAGGAACATACGGTCATGCGGCAATATGTGCAGGTAGCTATGGCAAAATGGGCGCAGCCGTATTATCGGTTCAGGCTGCATTGCGAAGTGGCGCCGGGCTGGTAACGGCTTATATTCCTAAGGCGGGATATGATATTATGCAAACTTCGTGTCCCGAGGCAATGGTAATGGTTGGCGAAAATGATCAGATAATAACTCAACCCCAGGACTTTTCGAAATGCTCTGCTTTAGGGGTTGGACCTGGTCTTGGTTCCGATACAGCAACTATTGATTTTATTGAAAAACTTTTGAAGACCACGAGGATACCATTGTTGCTTGATGCAGATGCGTTGAATATCATTTCGGGTAAAAAATATTTGCAGGAACTTCTCCCGCAGGGAACGGTATTGACGCCTCATCCCGGGGAATTCAAAAGTTTAGCGGGGGCCTGGACAAATGATATGCAAAAACTGGAAAAGCAGATCCAGTTTTCGGATAGACATAAAGTCGTTACTGTTGTTAAGGGCGCTCATACTTCAGTTGCTACACCGGGAGGGAAAGTTTATTTTAATAGTACAGGCAACCCGGGTATGGCAAAAGGTGGAAGCGGGGATGTATTAACCGGTGTAATAACTGCACTTTTAGCACAAGGATATACCCCGGATATTGCCGCTATAATTGGTGTTTACGTGCATGGTTTAGCGGGCGATGAAGCTGCTTTAAATGTTGGCTTAACCGGAATGACCACGCGCGATATTATTCACTGTTTACCCAAAGCTTTTGGGCAGTTTGAGTGATTTGATTCTATAAGAGTAAACCTCGTTCCACTAGTATTGCAAAGGCCTATTAGCCATCGCATCAGGGTTATCTACGTAAAATAGAATCGCATAAATTTGCTCATCGCTAAGGCTACTGAAAACATTCATTTGCGAGGCCCGGCTATTCGCCATATCAACTCCATACTTATATCCCGACTCAACCACCTCGTTCCAATTCCTTATCCATATTTTTAGCCATTGCTCGCCACTTTTACCTTTAAAACTTCCGGCTGCTTTCCATCTCAAATCAACATCTTTAAGGGCTGGTCCTGTACCATCAACTTTTGGATTGTGACAAGCGGCACAATTAGATTTAAATAGTGACCTCCCCTCGCTCCATTTCAAATCTTCAGGAGATTTTGATGAGTTTTTATTGCCCCGTTCAGCCTTATTATCTATGACCTGTTTTTTGCTATTGCAGGAGGGGAAGTGGATGTTTAAAGCAAATACCATAGCGGCTACAATGGTTAAAATCACAATGGGAAACTCTATATACCACTTGGAACGCACGGGGCAAATATAGAAATAGTTGCCTCCCCGCACCCGATCGGCAGATTACATTTAAGACTTGATCCAGGAAATGGCCCCTTATTTTTGGCCTGCTTTATTCGGATTGGCATTATGATCTTTATCTGCTCTTCCTG
>JAQBNQ010000362.1 GCA_028288545.1 Bacteroidota bacterium | reverse complement strand
TGTTAAGCAGATATTAGAGGACAACCCTGAACTGGCTTTTGAAATTGAAAATAAAATTAAAGCCAAACACGCTGCCGGCATCGAAGTAGTAAAGGTAGAGGTGGAGGAAGAATAAGAAGTACGGATTTACTTCAACAATCTAAAATCGTTAACCGCTAGCCGCAAATCGTATTTGCGTCACCGGTTAGCGATTTTTAATTTATTCGTACTTTTATTGGAGCTACTCAATCAGGCAATATGAAAAAAATATTACTTCCCTTTCTATGTCTTTCTTTTTCCTCTGCGTTTTCGCAAACCCTGATGCAATACATATACAGCGGGGGGCTGCAACGCGATTACTATGTACACCTTCCTCCCAACTTTAGTAATAGCGAACACCTGCCCTTGGTTTTCAATTTGCACGGATCTACATCCAACGGTGCCGAGCAGGAGTATTACTCACGTATGAGCGTTACGTCTGACAGTAATAATTTTATTGTAGTGTATCCTGATGGAATTGGCAGCGAGTGGAATGTTGGCTTTAACAGTCCTTTTAACAGCGGCGTGGATGATGTGGCCTTTATCTCAAACCTGATCGATACCCTTGTTCAACTTTATAATATTGATCTTACACGTGTTTATAGCTGCGGCATGAGCGACGGGGGTTTTATGAGCCATCGCCTTGCCTGTGAATTAGAGAACAGGATAGTAGCAATTGTCGCCGTTGCCGGGTTGCCAACTGATAGTGTTGCTTTTTACTGCACTCATACACGCAACGTTCCCGTTTTACAAATGCACGGCACGGCCGACCCGCTGGTTCCTTACGCAGGGATACAAAGTGGCGACACCGGTTTTTATTCGGTGGAACAAACCATTGATTTTTGGTTGAACAAAGACCAATGTAGCCTGGTAAACGACACAACTTTTTTGCCCGATATTAATACCCATGACAGTTCTACCGTGCAAAAAATACACTATGCAAGTTGTGGTGCAACATCCGAAGTGCTGTTTTATAAAATAATTGGTGGAGGGCACTCATGGCCCAACGCTCCACTCGATTATATCTACGGTCCAACTAACAGGGATATAGATGCCAGCCAGGAGATATGGAATTTCTTCAAACAGTTTTCAAATATTGCCGCAAGCATTAATGAGCTGGCAGTTAATGTGGATCTGAAAATTTACCCTAACCCATTTACCACCCAGTTGAAACTTGAAAGTTCTGAAATAATTGAGCGCATTGAATTGACAAATGTTTTGGGGGAAAAGATTTTGGAGCAGAAGGTTTCCTCAAATAATCCAACAATTAATTTACCATACTTAACTGACGGCGTTTATTTTGTTAAGGTTGAGGGAGATGGATTTCAGCAGGTGCGAAAGGTGGTAAAATAGCGTGATAAAACGAACGTGTTTTTATTTACCCGCCTTAACTGTAACAGGAAGAGACACAGAATAACCAATACCATATTTGCCCGCAACACAATAGTTGCCTGGCTCAACAACTTTAAGTGTGCCGCCTTCACCTACCCTTTTAGCCGTTACATTGTCTGGCCCGCTCAATTGATACCAAACCCAATCGCTCATTGTACCGCTGGCAATTAAGGTGCTATCGCTTTTATTTATTACAACAGGTCTTGGTGGGCTCCAGTCATTAAGCTGGTGAACTTTGTAAACAAAAACGTACGCCGGCACTTTATACTTAGCATAAATCTTTCCTGTGCGGTTATGCCATTCCATAAAATCGTGATAATCGCCAACGTTATTTTGCAGGTACATACCATAGCTCAATAGGTAGTCGCCGTTCCTTGCTATGTCAAAACTACCCGAACCCCGGGTGGTCACCTTTGCATCGGGCTGTTTTTTAGTATCAAAACTGATTTTGGAGGTTTGTTTATTTACTTTAAAAATTAAACCGTACATGCCCGGATGCTGTGCATCACCTGCCGACAACACGCTGTATGTTCTGTATAAACCCGTATCGTTAAGTTGCTCAAAATCATGAGGCGAGTAGAAGGCAAGGGTGTCATGTCCCGAAATAAGGGGGATTTTATTCCGGTCAAGTCGCCATATTATGTGTCCGTCTTTTCGCGATATTTTTCCAAGGCCAACATTTTTCAGGCAGTATAGAATGTCGCCGTCGCTATCCCATAAAGCCCCCGTTCCATGCGACCAGTCCCTGTTTTTTTTCTTAAAAAATGCCGCGTGATTAACATCTGAATAGTGTGCCGAACCAACCCCTAAAGCGGCCGCTGAATTCCACCTAAAAACCTCCTTGTCGGTTGAATTAAATATCACAATTACCGTTACAGAAGCCAGCACACTGCTATCGGATTTTTTTCCTGAAACCTTTCTAAGGTCCAGTAGCGTATCCATCGTAGCCAAAGCCATTCTTTCACCTTTTTCATTTATCCTGAAATCGTGCGGGTCCAGAACCAGTTTTGAATTGCTTTTGATCGTATCAATTGCTTCCATTTTTTTATTGCAGATGATAAAGCCATTGAACTCGGCATCTTTAAAATCATCATCATCATTCGCAAAGGACTTTAATCTGTAATAGGTAAAATAATCGCGTTGTATCCGGGCATCATACATCAGGTCGAGCCTTATTTTGGAGTCTTCAGGAGCGCCTTCTGGAAGCGGAATAGTGGTGAACCACCGCGGTGGCCATGGTGTGCGGGCATCAAATATTTCCAGGGTGTTGGAATATCGCTGGCTACCGGCCCCAAACATCCGGTGAACATCTGTTGCTGAAAGAATAAAACTGCTTGTGTCGTTTACGGGCAACTCATTTTTCAGTACAGGAGGAACATGCTCAAGCCCTTGGCTAAAAGCACATGAAAGGCTAAAATATGAGAGTAGGGTAAAAGCGTATGATCTCATTTTCATCAAACACATTCAAAGTATAATTTTAATGAAACACTTTATTTTTTAGCATCAGAAAACAAAATAGAGAATCACCCATAATTCATTTTCTTTGTAACATGACCGGTTTCAGCAAAGTTATCCAAAAAATTCTGCTCACGGGTGTAGGGTTTGCCTTGGCAGGTTTGCTTTCATGCCATACCGACAAAAGCAAGTCGCAGCTCAAAAATAATGAGGACCATCTTTATACGCTTCTGTCACCGCAGCAAACCAATGTTGTTTTTCGAAACGATGTAAGCGAGGATAGCGCATGGAATATTCTTTTATATAACTATAGTTACAACGGAGGGGGAGTTGCAACCGGCGACTTGAATAATGATGGGTTACCTGATTTGGTTTTTACCTCTAACCAGCATGGTGCCAGGGTTTATTTGAATAAGGGCGGCTTAAAATTTGAAGACGTTACCGCCAAATGTGGGCTTGACGACACTATCGGCTGGACTACCGGGGTAACCCTTGCTGATGTTGATGGCGACGGTTGGCTGGATATTTACGTATCCAAAAGCGGACCTAAGGGTGGAAGGATCCGCGAGAACAGGCTGTACATCAATAATAAAAACCTGTCGTTTACCGAGCGTGGTCGCGAATTTGGCCTCAACGATGGCGAACCATCTACCAATGCGGTGTTTTTTGACTACGATAATGATGGAGATCTTGATTGCTTTATCATCAATCACCCCGAAAATTTTGATCAGATACTTCAACCACTTGCTTTTACTGATACCTCCACTCTGCCAACAGGAAGGGACCGAATGCTCGAAAACGTAAACGGACATTTTGTTGACGTTACTGAAAAAGCTGGCCTTGCCCACTCATATGGTTACGGATTAAGCGTAAGTGTCAGTGATGTAAATGGAGATGGTTACGATGATCTGTTTATCGCTAACGATTATTTGTCGGATGATCAGTTGTATATCAACAATGGTAACAAAACCTTTACCAATCAAACCGCTAAATACCTTTCGCACACTTCGTTGTTTGCCATGGGTAGCGATTTTGGAGATATCAATAATGATGGAAAACAGGATTTGATGGTGGTAGACATGAAACCTGATAACCACTTCAGGATAAAAAATAATTTGTTCTTTTTTCCGATGGAGTATTACTATAGCAGGGTTAATGTACTTGCACCACACCAGTTTATCCAAAATTCATTGCAACTGGCCAACGACACTGGTGCCTACAGTGAAATAAGCCAATTGAGCGGGCTTGATAAAACTGATTGGAGCTGGAATGTTTTAATACAGGATTTCGATAACGATGGCTGGAACGATATTCATATTACCAATGGCACTAAAAGAGATCAGAACGAATTGGACTTTGTTATGCTCAACGATGATGAGCTTGCGCCACAGGCTTTTTCGCATGACGAAAGGAATCTTTATAAAAGAATGCCTACTACCTTACTGAAACATTATGCATATCGCAATAAACGCAATCTTCAGTTTGAGGATGTTTCGGAAAAATGGGGACTTGATGCCGCCTCTATCGCCAATGGCGCTGCTTACGCCGACCTGGATGGCGACGGCGATCTTGATTTGGTGGTGAATAATACCGACTCAGTTGCTTTTATTTTTCGCAACAATGCCGATAAAATGCCTGATGCTAATTACCTGCGCATCCGGTTGATAGGGGCTGTTAAAAACACCTTTGGCCTTGGCGCAATGGTCAAAGTTCATGCAGGTACATTAAACCAAACAAAGGAATTGGAAAATGGCCGCGGATTTGAATCGTGTTCCGAACCAATACTTCATTTTGGTTTGGGTGAAAAGCAAACGGTCGATAGTCTTGAAATTTTCTGGAAGGATGGACGATATTCTCTTTTAAAAAATATAAAGGCGGATAGATTATTGACTATTTCTGAAGATAGTTCACGAATCGGGAAAGTGAGAAAATTTACTACTTCCGGCCAACCCCATTTGCTGGCCGAAAAACCGAAAACGATACTGAATTTTGTCCATCACGAAAGTAAGTTCAACGATTTTAAACGCGACCGACTGTTGCCTTACCAACTTTCTAAGGAAGGGCCAGGTATGGCCGTAGCAGATGTGAATGGCGATGGAATGGACGATATTTTTATTACCAATGGTGCCGGAAACTCAGGCAAATTATTTTTACAGCACAAGAACGGCACATTTACGGAATCTGCAGGGCAACCCTGGAGCAATGACATTACCTATGAGGGGCTGGGTGCAGTATTTTTTGACGCCAATGGAGATGGTAAACCTGACTTATATATTGCAACAGGTAGCAATGAATTTAAGGAAGGAGATAAGCAACTAAAAGACAAATTATATATTAATGATGGCAAGGGGCATTTTAAG
>JAQBNQ010000440.1 GCA_028288545.1 Bacteroidota bacterium | reverse complement strand
GTGGGCATTATGGAACACAGGGAGTGCCTTCAGTTAATAACACCCCGCCGGCTATGTACCAGGCTGCCCAATGGACCGACCGTCAGGGCAATTTCTGGATATTCGGAGGCCTGGGACAGGATAGTGTTTATGGTTTGAAGGAGCAAAGCGCTCTTTGGAAATATGATATTACCGCCAACACCTGGACCTGGGTTAATGGCCCCGATACGGGCCTGGCACCCGCAGCATACGGTACTTTAGGTGTTCCATCCCCTAACAATATACCAGGACCGAGGGCGTGGGGCTGTGCAAGTTGGACAGATACCGTTGGCAATTTGTGGTTATTTGGTGGCGCGGGTTATGCCTCGTTGAGTACGTTTGGAGACCTGAATGATTTATGGAGATACAACATAGCAAACAACGAGTGGACCTGGATGAGCGGTGCTGATACTGCTACACAGCCCGGTAACTATGGCAATTTATATCAGCCTTCCGATTCTGCCGTTCCGCCCGCGCGTTCGGAGGCAAATACTGCCTGGATAGATAAGAATAATAACTTATGGCTTTTTGGGGGATTAACAGATAGCGCCGGTTATGCTCTGGGGTCTTTTAGTGATATTTGGCGGTATAATATTGCAACCGGACAATGGACATGGATGGGAGGTGGGAAATGGCTAAATGCGCCTTATAGCTATGGTACTTTAGATGCGGAAAGTGCAAATAATCAGCCACCGGCCCGAAGCAGTTACACCCACTGGACAGACAGTAATTATTTATACCTAACCGGTGGTGTTAACTATAAAACTTACGGTGGTGCTTACCAGTTTTTTTATTCATACAACGATGTTTGGCGCTTTAATCTAAATACAAATTACTGGACCTGGATTGGCAGCGATTCCGGCAATATAACATTGGGGCAGTATTCTAATTATTGTACTTCCGATTCAGGAGACAAACCCGGTGGAAGATACGAGCATCGGTCGGCACAATTGAATGGATGTTCGCCGCTTTTATTTATGTGGGGAGGATTGGTGGGCGCTGGAGCGCTGAACGATTTATGGAGTTTTGATCTTGGTACCCGCAAGTGGCGATGGGTAAGCGGCTATAGTTCCGCTGGTTACCCCGGTAATTTTGGTGCCAAAGGAGTTATTGCTTCTTCGAACATGCCACCCGGCTTGTTGGGTGCCTGTTTTTGGGGCGATAGCAATAATAATTTATGGTTATGGGGCGGTTGGGGGGACAACCTGTTTCATTATAATACCATGTGGAAATATATTCCGGAGGCCTCCTGTTTTCCGGCTGGTTTACCAGCTAATCTGGGTTATCAAATTTCACCGGCGTCGCTCTGTCCCGGCGATTCGGCCCTTATAAGTTTTAGCGGCGATTCAGCTATTACTATTTCTCCCAATAACCATGTTACCTGGCTTGATTCCTTACATGCTATCCTAAAGCCCGATACCACTACTGAATTTACTGTTACCGGATACTCGCCATGTGGAGGATACGATGTGCGGGTTTTTACATTGCCGGTAATTGGTGCAACAGCTAATATTACCTCTAACAAAACAATCATGTGCTCGGGGGATAGCGCACTTATTTGTGCTCCTTCAGGTTTTGCGCATTACAGTTGGAACAACGGCGATACAACAGCTTGTATATACGCCCGCGCGGCAGGTAACTACTATGTAACAATTACAGAAAATGGCAATTGTTCGGCAACTTCCAACCACGTCTCCCTTGCTATTTATCCGCTCCCCCCGGTTTCGGTAAGCGTAAACGGCGACACTTTAACCGGTTACAACGCCATTACTTATCAATGGCTTTTAAACGGCCTTGCTATTGCCAATGCAACCTCAGCGGTTTATATAGCTCACACCTTTGGTAGTTATACTTTACAGGTTACCGATTCAAATGGGTGCCTGGCAACATCAACGCCAATAGTGCTTACCGGAATAGCAGGCGATTTAGCAGAGAGCAGTATAAGCGTATTTCCGAACCCCACAAATTCGGGCTGGCAGTTAACCGTTGGTGCTGAACTAATAGGCGGGTTAGCCGAATTATATGATGCTACAGGCAGACTCGTATTCAATTCCGCATTCCGAAATCCGCATTCCGAAATTCTCATTCCCGGATTAGCCCGCGGTGTTTATGAATTGCGGATAATGCAACAAGGTTATATCTTTGTAAGGAAGCTGATTAAAATGTGATAAATAAATTGTAAAAATATTACACATAAAAACTATCGTCATGAAAAAGCATTTAAGTCTTCTGGCATTTGCAATCATAATTTTTTGCGCGGCTAATGGCCAAAGTAATAATGGCCTTGTCCGCTTTTATGCAAATGCAAAAGTGGGCTACAAAGACGCCTCAGGTAAAGTGATAGTGCCTGCTACTTATTACGCGGGCAGTGAATACTATGAGGGCTTTGCCATTGTTGTTGATAACAACAAACGTGGTTTTTTAAACGCCGAAGGCAAAGTGGCCATCCCTTTACAGTTTGAAGATGCCGGCCCCTTTATAGGGGGTATTGCCAAAGTAATGCTCAACCATAAATACGGCTACATCAATACCGCCGGTAAATGGTTGATTGAGCCTAAATATGATTTTGCCGAAGATTTTTCCGAGGGCTTTGCGGTGGTTAGCGTAAAAGGCAAATACGGTTTTATAAATGCTTCATGTAAGGAAGTGATTGCTCCGACTTATGAAAACGCCCGCAAATTTTCTGCAGGATTGGCAGCAGTTAAAAAAGGCACTCAGTGGGGATATATCAACGCAAAAAATGCGTGGGTTTTACCCGCAAAATACGAGGATGCATATTTCTTTAATTCCGAAGGCCAGGCAAGGGTAACCATAAACAAGGAACTGTACATGATTGATAAAAAGGGCGTGGTTATAAAGAAAATTGAGGTTCACCACGAGGAAGAAGGTTTTGAACACGGAAAAGA
>JAQBNQ010000336.1 GCA_028288545.1 Bacteroidota bacterium | reverse complement strand
ATCACAAGGATGGAGTGTTTCGGTACCCCCGCCATCCCCCAAGTGGGGGAAAATACGGCAATTCAAACATGAAGCCGTGTAACAGTTCCTTTTGCAGAGGATTCCAGTTGAAAGGTCGCTCCTATTTCTTCACTTCTTTGCCTCATGTTGCGCAAGCCATTGCCGTTTTTGCTCTTATAGTTATTTACGTCAAATCCTTGCCCATCATCTTCAATGGTAATTTGCAAACCCCCATGGTCTTTTTTTAATTCGACATAAAGGTTTTTGCAATGAGAATACTTGATGCTGTTATAAATGGTCTCCTTAAAAATGAGGAAAATGTTTTTCCGCTGTTCCATAGTCAACTTAAGATTCTCAATATCCGGGCTTGATTCGAAATGCAGTTGAATCTCGGAAGAAGCAATGAGATCGTCTGCAAAAACGCGCATCCGTTCAGTAAGATGTTTAACGGTATCGTTTTGCGGGTTAACACTCCACACAATATCGCTCATGGTCTCTATCATTTCGCGACTGGTATCGCCAATCCGCAACAGCATTTTTTCTGCGCCATCGGTATTGCTTTGTTGCATTTGTTGTTTGGCCGCTTCGCTAAAAAATGAGATACTACCGAGGGTACTTCCAATATCATCGTGCAGGTCGCGGGCAATTTTATTGCGCACTTTTTGCAGGGCAAGTATCTGGTTTATCCGGTAGCGGTAAAATGCATAAATGATGGCGCCAATATCAACGATGATGAGACAAGTGAACCACCACGATGCGTAAAAAGGTGTGGCAATTACAAATTGCGCTAACACTTTTTCAGGACTGTATTGTCCCGAAGGATTTGTTACACGAACCAGTAGCTTAAATTTACCCCATGGTAGATTGGTATATTTTATCTCGCCATCCTCCGAGTTGTTCCATCCCTCTTCCAGCCCCTGTAGCTTGTATTGAAAACGTACTGTTTGCGGCGAAGAGAATTGAAGGGCGCTTACGGTAAAATTCACGAACCTTTCTTTAGAGTCCAGGTGTGCAATACCGCCCAGGGCTTCGTTCAAATAGTCCTTGCCAAATACGTTCATCCCTGCAAGGTATATTTCGGGGTAGGGCAATTTAAAATTAAGCGAGTCGGGCTGGAAACTGTAAACACGATTACCGGCTGCAAAACTGACCCATCCATTTGTTTGGTTAGAAAAATAGTTGCTAAGGCTTGTATTTGCGCTGCCATCGTTTACATCCAGGTGAAAAAACTTCTTTTGTTTCAGATCAAATATTTCAAGACCATTTTTCGTGATGATCCATAACCGGTCTTTACTATCAGCAAACATTCCGTGAAAAGAATGAGAAGATACCGGGTTGTCGGGCAGGTATTGAGTAAATGCCGAGCCGTCAAACTGAGCCAGGCCGCCACCGTTCATTGTAAGCCACACCTGATTATGTTTGTCGCACCAAACGTCCATCACCTCGTTGTTAGGCAAGGAGTTATCGTTCTTTGCTTCGCTCACAAAATTTTCAAAAATATTTTCCTCCGTTTTGTCTGAGGCTACCCATTTGCTTAAGCCACCTGCTGTTGCAATCCATAAATTGCCTTTGTTATCCTTTGCCAGCCGCCTAACCATATTGTTGCCTAAACTTTTCGGTTTCTTTACATCATGGCCGTGTTGATCCATCAAAAAATTATCCAGGTGATAATAGGAAAGTCCATAACCCCTGACCGCCAGCCATAAGCCCGGCCTATGGGCTATGGTGTCATATAAAATTTGGGTTACCTGGTACACCCCCATCGTGTACAACCAATCCCTTTTGTTTAGTTCCAGGATTTTTGCAGGCAGTTCTTTAATTTGAGAAGTATTCTTCTTCCATTCAAAAAATCCTTCCTCGCTTCCCAGCATATATTTTTCATTTACCTTCAAAATGTAGTCAGGTATTATTTGCGCTCCCCTGTCAGTAAAAGTAAAGTGCTGAAATTTTTGTTGCATCGCGTCGCTCAAAAACATTCCCTTGGAGGTGTTAACGGCAAGGTTGCCTTCATCAAAGCGATGACAATGCAGAATGGTGCAATCGTTTTCAGGATCAGTAAACTCCTTTTCGTCAAAAAGCCAAGTACGGTTATCAAATTTTGCAAGGCCCGCTGAAGTACCTATCCAAACAATATTACGGCTGTCTATAAACAGGCAATTGATCTGGTTAGATGGAAGAGCATGTGGTTGTAAAATATTTTTTTGGTAAGCATTAAATGCGCCTGTATGTTTATTTACCAGGTACAATCCTGATGAGCGGGTGCCCGCCAGTAAATAATCTCTATCCAAATTAGCAACACACATCAGCAGGTCGTTAATATCTGCAGCTTTTTTTGCGAAAGGAGTAAATGAATCACGCTGAGCGAACAGCCCGTTTTTCCAGGTGCTCATCCAGATCATTCCGCTATCCACAAAAAAATGATTGATGCTTAACACTTCCGTAGGGCCCAGGTGGACAGCGGTTATATTGCCGGTTGCTTTATCCACCTTAACCATTTCGCCACCTACGAGGAAGCTGAGATAAACAGTCTTGTCATCGTAACTGCGGATATAGTGAATCCAGTTAAGCACGTTGCTTGAAATTGGAGAACAAAATTGTGGCCCAAATTGCTTGCTGCCATGGGTCCAGTAACTAAACTTCAGGGTTTTCTTATTCAAAAAAATGCCAGAGTAAACTTCGGCACCGATCAATAAATAATTTTCATCCCAATCGTACAGGCAAAGCAATCGGTTAGTGGCAATTGATGTAGTATCGCCGGGATCATTTTTAAACTGCCGGAACTGCGCGTCCTTTTGGGCTTTTGGGTCATAACGGCTAAGTCCTCCGTCTTTGGTGGCTATCCAAAATATGCCTTGCTTATCCTGCAAAATACTTACAACAATATTGCCCGAAAGAGAATTGCCACTGGCCGGGTCATTTCTGAAAACCTCGAATCTGCGGCCATCAAACCGGTTTAAGCCATCCCTTGTTCCTATCCATAAAAAGTGTTGTGCATCTTCATATACACAGGTTATTTCGTTGCCCGAAAGCCCGTTACGGGTATTCAATGTTTCAAACCGCAGTTTTTGGCCAAAGGAATACCCCGCATTGCCTAATAAGCACAAAAGGATAAGCCCTCGCAAAACTTTCATGCAATGAAGATAATTATCATAGCAATCATTTAAATACAAAATTGACAGTTGGAACAGCGGTTGGAATAATTTTTCTTAATTCACATCCAATTAAAACCATAGCAAAGTGAATTCAGTATTTAAACAAGGACTGTTCAATGGCAAAACAGCCATCATTACAGGTGGAGGAACGGGTATTGGCCTTAGAATAGCCCGCGAAATGGCTTACCTGGGCGCAACGGTGATACTAGCCAGCCGGAAACTAGCCAACCTTGAAAAAGGAGTTGCCTTAATTACTGGCGAAGGAGGAAAAGCCTATGCCGTTGAATGCAATATTCGCGATGAAGAGAGTGTGAAAAACTGCATTAAGAAAACACTGGAACTGACAGGTAAAATAGATTACCTGGTAAATAACGGCGGTGGCCAGTTTCCATCGCCCGTTGAAATGATAAACCGAAAGGGATGGAACGCCGTTATTGACACGAACCTTACCGGAACTTTTTTTATGTCACAGGAAGTATTTAATAAGCAGTTTATAAATACGGGTGGGTCTATTGTAAATATCATTGCTAATGTGGGCCGCGGTTTTCCGATGATGGCTCACACAGGTGCTGCAAGGGCAGGAGTAGAGAACATGACCAAGACCATGGCCAGCGAATGGGGTAAATACGGAGTAAGGGTTAACTGTGTAGCGCCCGGTACCATCAATAGTAGTGGACTGGATAGTTACGCAGCGCCATACAAAGAATTTATACTTGAGTTTGCAAAAAACAACCAGGCTTATCGCTTGGGCACCGAAGCAGAAATATCCGCTCCGGTTATATTCCTGCTATCTCCTGCTGCAGCTTTTATTTCAGGTATTACCCTAATTGCAGACGCTGCCGAATCGCTTTTCTCGCCGGTAATGCCGCCAAGCGATAACAATGTAAATCCGCCGTTTGAGGGATAAATTATCTATCTTGGTAAATATAAATTGCCGTTATGAATTTGCAGAAACTTGAAACACAAACTCACCAATCAATTGATTACTGGATTGATGAGTTTAATCGTTACGATTTTGACAAGTTGATGATGAAGCCTTCCGAAAACCAATGGAGCCTTGCACAGGTAGGAATACATTTATGGATGGCCAGTAAAGGCTTCTTTTTCAAAAACGCCGAAAGATGTTTAAGTAAGGACGGAACCCAAACCGGCAAAAGCAAAAAGTTTACCGCTCATCTTATCTTCACTTTGCGCACTTTGCCGCCGGTGCGTTACGAAATGCCAACACAGGTTTCAGTGCAGCCTAAAGCACCTGAAACAAAAGAGCAGTTGATAGCAAAGTTGGAAGAGGTTAAAAAAATAGCCAGCGGATACATACACCGGATACCACAAAGCGATCCTTCACTAAAAATAAAGCATCCCTTTTTAGGCTGGCTCAACACCGCCGAATGGATACAACTATGCAATATCCATTTCCGCCACCATGTACGGCAAAAACAACGCATTGAAAAGCATTTTGGTTGGAAATAATTGGAGTTTCTACTTTAGAAGGTTTTAGAAAGACAGACTCAAAACGCTAAATGAGCAATAGGTTGATTTTCAATATTATAGGTGGCTAATTATGTCAAATAAGTGAAATTTGTACCCTAAAAAATAGAAACTCTTAAAAGTAAATGATTTTCAATGTGTTATTAAATTAGGAGGATTGTTCGATCTAGGGCAATCCTGATTAACCAATATGTTATCCTTGCCCCCCACATCTTCATCCAAACCCAAACCCTCGCCACCACCAGCGCCATTCAATCGAAACAGCAATGGACTTCCTCTCTCCATAAAAAATAAAGCAAGGCCAGTTCCGGTATTAGCGACATTTTAAGGGTTGAAGCGCTACGTCGATAGTCGGTGAATTGTCCTTATATTTATTTCACAAACCTCTCCATGCTAAAACGCTACCTTAAGTTTATTTTAATTGCTTTTTGTTGCATGTTTTGGATGAATGAGGTAAAGGCAATTTGTACTCCTGTTTACACCTTCGTCAACGACACCATCAACTGCGGAGACTCCATAACCATCGGAAGCAAAAATTACCATCTTGGAGGCACATATACCGATACACTGCAAACCGGTACCGGCTGTGATTCAATAGTAACCCTCCACCTGTTTGCCATCGGCGATACTATCAGCGATTTCAACAGCTTATGCGCGGGTGACAGCTTTTATTTTTATGGATACTGGCTGTATAGTCCCGGCGAGTTTGATACAATTTTACCCGGCCACGGAACCTGCGATACCATGGCCAGTATTTTTCTGGCCGTAAGAGACCCGCTGCCACCGCATCATACTACTGATACAATATGCTCAACCGATAGCTTGTATTTTGCTGGTATCTACCTCCACGCATCAGGGGTGTACAGTCATATCCATTGCGATAGCTCTGTTATACTAACGCTAACGGTGCTTAACGCAGATACTACCGGGTTTAACCAGTCGGTGTGTGGTAACGACAGCTTTTATTTTTATGGCACCTACCTTAAAACAAGTGGCACCTATATACAAACGTTAAGCAACCAGGCAGGCTGCGATTCGTTTATTGTATTGCATTTAAGCGCCGGCTACGACACCATCAATGTTTTTGGCGGCCTCTGCGCAGGCGACAGTATTTATTTTTATGGAACCTGGATATACCAACCTATAGAATTTGATACGCTCCTCCCTGGCCATGGCACCTGCGATACTTTTGCAAGTATTGTGTTAGCCGTTATTGATCCATTACCTCCTCATCATATCTTCGACACAATTTGCTCTAACGACAGCGTGTTATTTTTAGGCGCCTACTTAAACGCATCAGGGACTTACAGTCATATTGGGTGCGATAGCTCGGTAATATTGAACCTAACGGTTTTAAACGTTGACACTACTTCAATCGCACAATCTATTTGTGGGGGAGATACATTCCGATTGGGAAATGTGGCATATACACAAAGCGGGAATTATTTTGAAACGCTCACCAATGTGTTTGGGTGTGATAGTATTATTAGTCTCGCTTTAACTATAAATCACTTGAATGTCAGTTTTAGCTGGGATAGTTTGATGATGCTCCACGATGTGTTTGGAAATTCCGGAAATGATAGTGCATATTATTGTTTCCCACCTGTCACGAATTCGAGTTACTTTCTGTTGGTGGGAGGCAGTCCACCCGGAGGTCACTATTCCGGCAGGGGGGTACACAATGATTCTCTGGACGCCACTCAAATTTTCAATAGCTTTCCATTTGATCCGGATACCATAGTATACATGGTTTCTGACTCAAATAATTGCTCTCAGAGCGCCATTGGACTTTTGATACATGGGCTTTGCGAAGGCATCAACGAAGTAAACGCCAACAACTCCATCAGCATTTACCCCAACCCCGCCAGCACCCAACTTTATATCCATGCCGAAAACTTTAAACCGCAAGAGCTAAAACTATACGATGTAAGCGGTCAAATAGTGCAACAAGGCAAATTCGAACCGCAAGTAAACATCAGCCAATTAAGCGGCGGTGTTTATTTTATTGAAGTAAAGACCGGAGATATACTAGTCCGGAAGCGGTTTGTGAAAATGTAGCATAGTTTACTGTCTCCCATTTTTAGTTAAACAGGGCTATTAGCCTTCTTCCATGACGGAAGCCTGCACTAATTCCGCATTCCGAAATCCGAAATCCACATTACATTTACCCCATCTTTCATCAAATGTTAATTCATGTTGCATCGTTTTGTGGTTTTTGTTGGGCTGGTTGTGTTTGCTGCCTCGTGTCATACAAGTAAAAAAGCCGTTAATTCCGGTAAGGTTGAGCAGGATCTGGAAACCGTTGAAATTGCAGTTTCGCGCGATAACGATTACCGCGGTTCCGCCCCAAAAGATTTTGACCTGGTGCACACTAAGCTGGAAGTTAAATTTGACTACACTACGCAACACCTGTTAGGCAAGGCAACCATTACTCTAAAGCCGCACTTTTACGCTCAAAAAGAACTGGTGCTTGATGCCAAGGAGTTTGATATACATGAAGTAAGCCTGGTAAACGGCGAAAACTCGCGCGAAGCCCTGCGCTATACCTACGACTCACTGAAGCTGAAAATTCAATTGAATAAAGAATACCTGCGTGATGAACTCCTGAAGGTTTATATCGACTACACCGCTAAGCCTAATGAAAGAAAGAGCGGTGGCAGTGCGGCCATTAACGACGATAAGGGATTATACTTTATCAATCCAACGGGCAAAGATTCCAGCAAACCGATTCAGATATGGACACAGGGCGAAACGGAATCCAACTCCTGCTGGTTTCCCACCATTGATAAGCCTAACCAAAGATGCACCGACGAAATTTATATCACGCGCCTTAAAAAATATGTGAGCCTTAGCAACGGCACTCTGATTTCATCGGTAAGTGTTAACGATAGTCTGGTTACTGATTACTGGCGCATGGGTTTGCCTCACGCACCGTATTTATTTATGATGGCAGTAGGCGATTTTGCCATTATTAAAGACCGGTGGAGAGACATACCGGTGGATTATTATGTAGAGAAGGATTATGCCCCTTATGCAAAACAGATATTCGGCAAAACGCCGGAGATGATCGAGTTTTTTAGCCAGAAACTTGGCTTTGATTATCCATGGCCTAAATACTCGCAGGTAGTTGTTCGCGATTATGTAAGCGGGGCTATGGAAAACACCTCATCTACTTTGCACGGCGAATTTATGCAACGCAACTCGCGCGAGTTACTGGATAATAATTTTGAAGAAGTTATCAGTCACGAATTATTCCACCAATGGTTTGGCGATCTGGTTACGACTGAAAGTTGGAGCAATGTGCCGCTCAACGAATCGTTTGCTACCTACGGCGAGTATATGTGGAATGAATACAAGTACGGCAGGGAATACGCCGACTACGAACAGAACGATGACTACCGCAAATACATTGATGAAGCCAAAGACAAAAATGTCGACCTGATCCGTTTTCATTATGACGACCGCGAAGACATGTTCGATCGCCACAGTTACGAAAAGGGCGGGCTGATACTGCACTACCTGCGCAAGGTGGTAGGTGATGAGGCGTTCTTTAAATCGCTGGAACTATATCTGAAAAACAACCAGTTTAAATCGGTAGAGGTCCATAACCTGCGCTTAGCGTTTGAAGAAGTTACCGGCCAGGATCTGAATTGGTTTTTTAATGAGTGGTTCTTAAACTCAGGCCACCCGGTTATGGATATTAAATACACGTACGACAACGACAGCATTTATGTAGCAGTTGAACAGAAACATAATATTGAAAAAGGCCTTGTGTACCAGTTGCCGTTTAAAATAAATGCGTGGTATGGCAAATCGGTAAAAACGTATGATGTTACCTTAAAAAAGAAGTCGCAGATATTTGCCTTTAAATCAGATTCAAAACCAGACCTTGTTGACTTTGACCCTGAATACACTGTGCCTTGCGCAAGAAAGGACAACAAAACCACTGACAACTATATTTTCGAATACAGGAACGGCCCTTATTACAAAGGGAAATTAGAAGCCCTGCGCAAACTTGCCGAAGTTCAAAAACAAAACCCCGCGGCAAAAGATGTTTTGGTAGAAGCCCTGGGCGATAAGTTTTTTGCGCTACGCAGTTACGCCATTACTAAACTCGACCTGCCTAAAGAGGGCAGCGATAGCATTCTTGGCATTATTTTAAACCTGGCCAAAACCGACAAGGAAAGTTCTGTTCGCAAATCAGCCGTTGATAAACTGGGCAAGTCTTCCTCAGCATCTAAATACACCGCCTTCCTTGAAACTGCAGTGGGAGATAGTTCCTATGAAGTAGCCGGTGCCGCATTAAAGGCCCTGGACGAGGCGGATTCAAAAAAAGCAATGCTTGTTGCAAAACAGTTTGAAACCGAAAAAAACGGCAACATAGTTAGCGCTGTGGCTGACATATACTCTAAAGAAGGAGACTCAGGCTATCAGAATTTTTTTGAAACCAAGTTGAGAAAAGCCACAGGGTTTAGCAAGTACACGCTTATGTTATATTATGCCAACTTTCTTACCCGTATGGATAAGGCCATGGTGCTAAACGGTATAAAAACTTTGGAAGAACAATCAAACACCGATAACCATTTTATTATAGGTGCAGCAAAAGGCGCATTAAAGCGCATTACAAAATCGTTTGAAGAGAAAAAGAAAAAAGCGCAATCTGATTTATTGAACGAACCAAGCCAAACCGCAAAACTTGACCTGCAGGAAAAAGTAACCGACTACGATCTTATTGTTGGCGAAGCAAACGATGCGATACAAAGAATAAACAAAAAAGGGGAATAAGCCGCTACTCCTTAACCGCCGGCAATAATATGGATGGGAAGGACCGCATCACTCCATCTTTAGTAACATATTTAATCCGGTATTGAACATCCACTGCCCCGGGGTAAGGGTAAACATCTCTTTTTATAAGGTGCCACTTTTGCGCCTTAGCATCGTCGAAGGTGATGTATTTAAAGCGGCTGAAATTTGCATCAAAAGCTGCTTTCCTTTCAATGGTTAAATAATCAAAAGGCATTTGGGTTGGAAAAGAAAGACCTATTAGTATTTGTCCGTTATACCGCGCAATGGTCATTACAAATTCGCTATCCGGCGGGGCAAATGAGTAAATAGTATCCACCCGTGTTTGCGCCTTTCCGTCAAAATTGCAAAAGCAAAGCAGGAGAAAGGCAAAAACTTTGCCTAACATTATATTGTTCAGGTTATGGGTGCGCATAAATCTTACCAATAGTCAGCTGGTAATTTTTGCAATGATATGAACAAATTTGAAGAATTATATTTGAAAGATGAAAGAACTGCTTTTGCTACACGGAGCCCTGGGCTCAAAAGATCAATTCAATGCGCTGGAAGGTGTTCTTGCACAGGAATTTAAAACCCACTCCCTAAATTTTTCGGGGCATGGTAAAAGGCCATCGCATCACCATGCTTTTACCATTCAGAATTTCACCCACGAGGTGCTGGACTGGATGAACGAAAATTACATTAAAACCATTGATATATTTGGGTACAGCATGGGTGGATACGTTGCCTAATGGCTGGCAAGGTTTTACCCCGATCGGGTTGGTAAAATATTTACCCTGGGCACCAAGCTAAAGTGGAACGAAGAAGAGGCTGCCAAAGAAATTAAAATGCTAAACCCCGAAAAGGTAGTGGAGAAGGTTCCCATATTTGCTCAATCCCTGGCTGAACGCCACGGCGAGCACGAATGGAAAAGTGTAATGAGCAAAACCGGGTTGCTAATGCGCGACCTGGCCCACACCTACCTTACCGACCAGGATTTTATCAAAATTCAACATCAGGTTTTGCTGGGACATGGCAGCAAAGATAACATGGTAAGTTTTGAGGAAACCGATTACGCGCATCGCCTGCTTAAAAACTCTACCCTTAAAACATTTAATGAGGTGCCTCATGTTATCGAGCAGGTGCCGGTCGGATTACTGGCCAGGGAGATTGAAGCATTTTTTAAATAATTACGGATACTGCTCAACATAATCCAATTCCTTACCAAAGGTTTCGCCCATTTGGGTAATAGCCCAAAAAGAAAGCCCCATACAGATCATACCCACTATAAAGGCACTTTGTAAAGTGGTTATAGAAGGCCCTATCAAAAAATTAAACAACAGCGTAATAAGCGGTACCGAACCCCTTACAAAATTAGGAGCCGTATTAGCCACGGTGGAACGAATGTTTGTGCCAAACTGCTCAGCAGCTATAGTAACAAACAATGCCCAAAAACCTGTTGCCGCACCTAAAAGGAAAATGATAAAATAGAACATGTTGAGTGAAATGTCCTGGGCAAAAAAGAAAAAATAAATCACCAAAGCAATACAAATAGTAAGGTATATCATTACCACCTTTCTGCGACTGCGCAACACCTGGCTTAATAAGCCGCTGATAATATCGCCCACACAAAGCCCAATGTACGAATACATCAGTGCAGCCCCATTCACTACTTTGCCCTGTACGTTCAGCTCCTTGCCCCATATCTGTTCGGCATTGGCAACAATAAGGCCCACAATGAACCAGATAGGCAGGCCAACCAAAATACATTTCAGGTATTTTAAAAATCTTTCCTTGCTGGTAAACAACATTCTTATATCCCCGCGGCTTACATCCGGCCTTTGAATGTTTTTATACATACCCGATTCTATAATGCCCACCCGCAACGTTAAAAGGAACAATCCCAAAACACCACCTACCAGGTAAGCCACCTGCCACGATGCTATACTTATATGAAGGATGCTTCCCAGCCAATCTCCCATTACCTGCCCTTTGGCACCTACCAAAGCAGCAGCCACCGCTCCAAGCGCCCCAAATGAAACGATGATCATAGTACCATAGCCACGTTTTTCCTTGCTCATGGTTTCTGAAACGAGTGTTACCCCAGCTCCCAGTTCACCCGCCAAACCAATACCCGCAATAACCCTAACCAGCGCATAAAGCGGCACCGAGGTTACAAAAGCATTAATAATGTTAGCAGTTGAATACAATAATATAGAACCAAACAAAACAGAGAGCCTGCCTTTTTTATCGCCCAGCATTCCCCACAAAAGGCCTCCAATCAACATCCCCGTCATTTGCATGTTGAACAGAAAAATGCCGGTGTGTTTTATCACTTCGGGGGTGGCGCCTTTTAGTATCACTTCAAGGCTCTCCTTCTTCACTACATTAAAAAGGATCAGGTCGTATATATCAACAAAGTAGCCACAGGCTGCAACAATTATTATAAAGTATGTAAGGAAGGGGCTTTTCTTATCGTTCATGAACGGGCTGTATCGGTATGTTTACCGAGGTGGAAAATAACAAAAACCGTTTCAGCTATCAAAAGCATGGCCCCGGCCTGGTGTAACACTCCCCAGCCTACAGGAATTTTTCCTACACAGTTTAAAACCGTAAGGATACCGATAGTTGCCTGTAGTAATACAAAAAACGGAAAGAGCATTAAACCGGTTTTAAAAATCTTATCGCCAGTAATATTTCTTGTCTTAAAAAAGAAAATAAAGACAAGAACAATTAATGTATAAGCCGTCATCCGGTGCAAAAACTGAATGATCGTCCTACCCCAAAAGTCCTGCGCGTTGTAAACCAAAAATCCCGCAGCATTGGCTTTTTCAGTAAACATAGCCGAAGGAATAAACTGGCCATTCATATCCGGCCAGGTAGGATAAGCCAAACCGGCTTTCATGCCCGAAACTATTCCGCCTAAAAATATTTGGATAAACAGAAGTGCCAGGATCGTAACAGCAAGTTTCTTCAATCCTGCGGAAGCAGTGCTGAAATTTTGCGGCCCTCGTAATACATATAATGTTACCCAAAACAAATAGGCAAACAAACTAAGCGCTATAATAAGGTGGGCACTTAAATGGATAGGCGGAACAAAAATGCCCTTTAATCCCCGGGAAACCATATACCAACCATACACCCCTTCAATGCCACCCCAAATAAAAAGCGGGGCTATTTTTAAAATAAGGTCTTTATTAAACCAGCCCTTATATATAAAGAACACAAAGCCCACAGCAAAAACAATTCCCATAAAGCGGGCCCAAAAGCGGTGAAAGTATTCCCAAAAATATATCCACTTAAATTCGCTTAGCACCATTCCCTCGTTAATGGTCTTGTATTGCGCCTTCTGCTTGTAAAGTTCAAATTCATCGTTCCATTCTTTTTCGTTAAGCGGCGGAACAATCCCTTTTATAGGTTTCCATTCGGTAATAGAAAGACCGGATTCGGTTAAGCGGGTTACGCCGCCCACAATTACCTGGAAAAACACCATGATGCATCCGGTTAGCAGCCAAATACCAATAAATTTCCGGGCAGTTGATGACATATGCGCCGCCATATTTTTAAAGCGGCGGGCAAACATACAAAAACTGCTTGTGCCAAACAGAGTTTTACAATGTTTACGTTGTGCCGGCATATTGAAAAACCAAACACATGTCCTCAACATCGTTACGTGTGTAAAGCCACGCCATGTACAAGCCTCCGGTAACCCAAATGCTGAAATTTGATATAACAGTAAACCAGCAGTTTGTATCATAAAAGCCCTGTAACAAGGTTAAAGTTGTAGACCCCCGCCAAACGCTTGTACGACACACCCACAATACTGTAAGATATGTGGCGCCATGCGAATCTGTAAAATGCAGATGGCGTATACACACTCAAATGTTTGTTGAGATGAGAAAATTTTTATTCCAGCTACTTATAGCGTTAGTCTTTGCGGCCCCCGGCTTCGCACAGGCTGATTTTACCCCCGATAAGATGAGTGGCTGTCCCCCATTGGTAGTAAACTTTGCAGATAATACTTCTTTTACCCCTACCTCATGGACATGGAATTTCGGCAATGGCAACACTTCTACACTTCAAAACCCTGCAGCAACCTTTTTATCATCAGGTACTTTCCAGGTTAAACTAATAGCAAGCAACGGCACACAGACCGATTCAATGATCAAAACAATTACAGTTTTCAGATTACCGGTTGTTGATTTTACTGCCGATAAGCCTGTTGCCTGTCAACACGATACTTTACACTTTACAAATAATATTACCCTTGGCGATGCAGGCATTGCAAATTACGCATGGGGTTTCGGAAACGGAATTGCCAGCAGCAATCCAAATACACAATATGTATACAACACCGTGGGTAGTTATACCATTACTTTGGTTGTTCAGGATTCTAATGGATGTTCGGCTAACAAAACGATATCTCAGTATATAAATGTTCACCCTGCACCTACAGCGGCTTTCACAGCATCGCCGGTAAAGAGTTGTCTTGCTTCGCAGTTAGTCAACTTTACTAATCAATCCGCTGGTGGTTCGTTAACTTATTTTTGGGACCTTGCAGATGGTGTTACTTCTACTCTTACTAATCCATCGCGCACCTTTACACAGGAAATTAAGAACGTTAAGTTATATGCTACCGATACCAACGGATGTACTGGCGTAGCAGTTGTACTAATAAAAGTAACCGACATTACTGCCGACTTTAAGGCAACCAAAACTGCTATTTGCACTGGCGAGAAAACACAGTTTACCAATACCTCTAATTTCCCGGGCTCATCGTGGCTGTGGGATTTTGGTGATGGTACTACTTCAACCGATTTCAGTCCGATAAAAACATATACCCAGCCGGGCAAGTACACTGTTAACTTCGTTGAAAAAGACGGCGCTTGTGGCGATAGTTTAAAAAAGGTACAGTACATCAATGTTATCAGCGGGTTTACTGTAAGCACGGCCACTTTCTCGGCAGATAGCACCATATCTTGTGGAACACCTATAACAGTACATTTCACTAATAATACGCCAGGCGGTTCAACTTATCACTGGGATTTTGGCGATGGAGATACTTCTAACCTGCAAAACCCCAATTATGTTTTTACGGGCGAAGGCGATTACAATATCACCTTAACGGTTATTGACAGCAACGGATGCTCGGTTACAGGTATGTTGGTTAACATGATACAAACTGCAAAGCCCGTAGCTGCTTTCAGATCAGATACGGTTACCTGCCTGGGCGGACCAATTGCTTTTACCAATCTTAGCACCAACGCCCAAACATTTATGTGGGATTTTGGTGATGGAGATACTGCATGGATAAAATCACCAACACACAACTACCGTACTTACGGAAACTTTACTGTAAAACTAATTGCCTTTAACGCCGGCGGTTGCGACACAAGCGTTACAAAGGTCAGCTACATACATATCACACCGCTTCATGTAGACTTTAATGTAAACAATACTTTTTCTCCTTGTCCTCCGTTTGCATGTACACTTAATAACCTATCGGCCGGCAAGCTTAAATACATCTGGCATTTTGGCGATGGATATTCGGATACCGCTGCCAATCCTACACACATCTATTTTTATCCCGGCGTTTATTCCATCACTTTAATAGGATACAATGCCTTAGGTTGTTTAGACAGTATACAATACAGCAACCTGATAACAGTACAAGGGCCAACCGGAACATTTGTTGACGCGCCAACTACGGGTTGCATTCCATTGCAGGTTAGCTTTTCAGCTACTACTTCTGGCAATACAAAAAGCGTTTGGTGTGACTTAGGAGATGGCAACGTAGTGCCTGATACTTTAAACTTTACACACAGCTATAATTCAGTACGCGTTTTCCACCCACAGTTTGTGCTTACAGATTTTGTAGGCTGTTCGGTGGCTTACCCTTTAGATTCTATCGTAACTCATACAACGCCAATACTGCAGGTTAGAGATACTGCAGTTTGCCCGGGTC
Organism: Bacteroidota bacterium; assembly: GCA_028288545.1. Taxonomy (GTDB): domain Bacteria; phylum Bacteroidota; class Bacteroidia; order Chitinophagales; family LD1; genus Bog-950. The sequence continues at coordinate 2,339 of JAQBNQ010000336.1, read as the reverse complement.
AGAATATCAGCATTTCGCTCAATAACTCCAATGCTTACAGGTGGTCACCGGTTAACTATCTTAACTGCGATACATGTGCTTCGGTAACTATTAGTCCACGCGCTAACACTGCTTACACTGTTTCAGCCGTAAATCAATATGGCTGCGCAGGTCAAACAACCTTTAATGTAAGTGTTGAACCACTTCCGGTGCTTACCAATATTCATCCTATACAACTTTGCAAGAATGATTCTATCATACTGAACGTTGGCACAGCCGATAAAATGGTTTGGATACCGGGTCTTTACCTCAGCGATTCAACCGCATTAAATCCGATCTGCTCGCCACAAACTTCGATGGTATATGCGGTTAATGCTTACAACAAATTGGGTTGCGGCATTAGCACTACCATCCCCGTAATTGTAAAAGATAAAGTAGATGCCTCGCTACCTTCCGATGCTTCGGTTTGTACCAACGGCTCATTGGAATTGTCAACTATCATTCACTTTGCATCTGATCTTGGAGTTACTTACACTTGGTCGTCGACCGGTCACCTTAACGATCTGCACATTGCCAATCCAACAGCAACATTTGCGGCGGGGGCGGAACACTTCCAGGTTATTGTAAGCAGCGGGCATTGTATACCGGATACTCAAAACATAACGGTTACTGTACTACCGGTACCGGATATTGAAGTGTCCGAATCAGTTCAAACGACGCCGTTTGCCGATGTGCCTTTATATGCAGCTTCTCACCAGGACCTTAACTACCACTGGTTTGCCAACGATTCATTCAGCTGTGCTGATTGCAGAAGAACTGAATTTTATCCGTCCCGCAGCGAAGTAGTGTATGTTGAAGGAACCAATAAATATGGATGCATTGTAAGAGACTCGGTGGTTATTGAAGTGCAGGGTTGCGATGGCAATTCAATCTTTATGCCTAACACCTTTACGCCAAATGGCGATGGAGTAAACGATAGATTTTATGTGCGCTCAACTACTTTAAGCAGCCTTAAATCATTCAGAATATTTGATGAGTGGGGCAACCAGGTTTTTGAAACCAACAACCTGAACGAAGGCTGGGATGGAACGGTAAAAGGAAAAGCAGCAGCAACAGCAGTGTATGTGTATATCGTTGAAGGCAAGTGCCAGAATGGCTACGATGTAATGAAGAGTGGTAATGTGACAGCAATACGTTAAGAAATTAAGAACAGAAATAAATATTTAATCACCTAAAAAACCAAATTGTATGACAATATCTGAACGCATTAGAAAAATTCGTGAGTTCCGTGGGCTTAAACAGGTAACTGTTGCCAACGAAATGCACATCTCACAGCAAGCCTATAGCTGGTTGGAGCGAAAATCGGGAAACATTAAGGTAGACACTTTAAAGCGTTTCTGCGATGTAATGAAAGTTGATCTTCCTTTTTTGGTAGCCAACGAAATACCCGTAACTGACGAGAACATGAAAATGTTTGACAGCAGCAATTACTCGGTAGTTTTTGAAGACTATAAGAAATTGAAGAACAGGGTTAACACCTACGAAGACCTGATACTGAAAAGACAAAATGGTTTGACAGTATAAGCGCCATTAGTAGTTACATAAAAGCCGCACATCGAATTCGAGCGCGGCTTTTTTATTTAAACTAATAGAACACTGATTTATTATGATTGTTATGATAAGAATTATGATCAATACATTATGTAATAGCAATTTGTATTATCATAATTGATCATAAAAATCATCTTCATCAGCGTTCTATCTGCCTTTTATTATAATTAAGCGCCTTGATTTTTGTGCCGGCTTCGGAATCTTTTACCAGGTTTTCAAAACGTTTTAATTTTGTGGTTTCCTGCTTTGCATTCATAATGCTATGAATAACGGTTTTTTGGTAGGAAGGCGCTTGATTCTTAAAAAACTCCCATGCCTTTTTATTGGCTTTGAATTTCTTTTCAAGGGCAGGGTCTAAAACCGCAGCTTCATTTTCGTAAGAGTAAATCCTGGATTTATGTTCCTGTCTTTTTTCAAATGCTGCTAAGCCGGCGGGTTTCATCAGGCCCTGCTTTATCAACTCCTCCATCTTTTTAATGTTGATAGCGCTCCAGATACTTTTTGCTTTTCGTGGTGTAAAACGGATGCAATAGCTTTCATCTCCCAACGACCTCCGCACTCCGTCTATCCAACCAAAGCAAAGTGCCTGGTCCACCGATTCGGGCCAGGTGATGCTTGGCTTGCCAGAATCTTTTTTATAAAAGCCGACAAGCAATTCACTCTCCTTAGCGTGGTTTTTCTGCAGCCATTTACGAAAAAGCGATTGATTGGCAAAAAATGTCGGTGACAGGCTCATTGGTTATTGGGAC
>JAQBNQ010000330.1 GCA_028288545.1 Bacteroidota bacterium | reverse complement strand
ATGGATTACTAAGCGTAGCAGGTGGATAATTTACTATAGAATAATTCGCTGTATCGGGTCCATTAATAGCGGTTGGAAAAACGCCAATGTTACAGTTGTTATTATTAGTATTAGGATAACCTGTCCGGATAACCTTGGTTACGTTCGCTGCATAAGGGCCGGTGAGATTGACAATAACGGGCTCGTAACACACCACTCCTATTTTTAAGTTAGGGATATTCTGATCAACATTTATGTTCAGTATTCCGCCATCGTAGTTGGCAAAAATTATTTCATTACCATTTGGATTACAGGTGGGTGACGGTGACGTTATTATCACATTCGCAGTAGTGCTGAAGGGAGCACAAACGCCTGAATCTGAAACAGTATAGGTTACAGTATAATTGCCAGGTGTGCTGGTTGATGGAGTTACAGCGCCGGTGAGAGAATCGATGCTCAAACCAGTGGAAGAACTGTAGCGCCCTCCGGCAGTTCCTATCTGGTTAACATTTTTCAAACCGCTTATTGTATCACTGTATGGATTGCCGGGATAAGAGATGGCCGCACTGCAGGGCGATAAAGAAATACTGCAGATATTAGTCCATATCGAATCCACCTGTGCCGGCGATAGGGTATCGGGACTAACCGATGCATATTTTATGCAACCCGCTTTATCCTCGCAAGGTACCGTATTGTCATCTCTAAAAAAATTAATAGGCGTAAGTACGGTGGCCGTCTGATAGATATTGCCTACATCGGTATAGGTGCCAAACAAAGCACCATTTACATAGGCTGAAATAACTTTGGTGGTACTGTTTCTTACAAAAGTAAAGAGGTAATATATATTGGGTTGAAAAATGCAAGTTCCTACATTTCCATTCGGATAAAAATTGAGGCAATTACCCAACAAATAAAATCCCGCATCATTTGCACTGTTCGAAAAATCTATGATCCTGGAATATCCGCCTAAAGTGTTGAACTTAAAAAACAGGTTAATGCTGTATTGCCCGGTAATACTGGTGTTGGGATAACTCACCCCACCACCTGGGTTAAAGCGAAAAGCCGTTGATACAGAACACAGGCCATTGCTGGTAATAATCGAATCGGTGCCGAAACTGCCGGTAGCGGCTGCGCATGATATTAATTCGGTAAGATTTCCGCCGCCTCCTGTTCCTGCAAAACTGTTAGCGAAAAAATATTCCTGCAAGGGTTGGGCACCCGCCCGCAACGCAAAGAAGAATAAAAAACAAACAGTAATTTTTTTCATCATTTTACCTTTTATGTAGCCGGGAAAGTTTTCTGAAAGTAGCTTTTATTCTGTATTTCTTCATTCATTATCCCCTAATTTTATCAGTACTAATTTGTGCCTAAGCCTTGACAACAAACGCCACATTATTTTTACAAGGTGTGTGCTGTACTTTAAGATGTCTTAAGTAAATATATCATTTACGTGTTGCAACTCTTTTTTGATAATCAAAAAAGTTTTTGTTTAGTATAAAATTAACCGCTAACGAAACAACTTTAACCACGTCCACATGCGTCAACTTAAAATCACTAAGAGCATCACGAACCGTGAGAGCGCTTCATTGGAAAAGTATTTGCAGGAGATCGGAAGGGTAGATCTCATTACAGCAGAGGAAGAAGTAATACTGACGAAAAAAATCAAGCAGGGCGATAGTTCCGCTCTTGAAAAACTGACCAAAGCCAATCTTCGCTTTGTTGTTTCTGTGGCTAAACAATATCAAAACCAGGGACTGACCTTACCCGACCTGATTAACGAAGGAAATCTGGGCCTTATAAAAGCCGCAGAACGCTTTGACGAAACACGGGGATTCAAATTCATTTCATACGCGGTTTGGTGGATACGTCAATCAATTTTACAAGCACTTGCCGAGCAATCGCGCATTGTACGTTTACCGCTTAATAAGGTCGGCTCACTGAATAAGATCAACAGGGCCTTTGCGCAATTGGAGCAGGAGTTTGAACGCGAGCCCTCGCCCGATGAACTTGCAACCCTGCTTAATGTTGACCTTGAAGAAGTCCAAACCACTTTAGGGGTTGCTGGCAGGCACGTTTCTATGGATGCACCATTTGCTGCCGGCGAAGACAGTTCTTTAATGGATGTGATTGCAAACCCAAATGCCGAACAAGCAGACCAGGATATAAGCTACCGCGAATCTTTAAGAAACGAAATTAACCGCTCGCTGGCCACACTTACCGAAAAGCAGGCAGAAGTACTTAAACTATACTTTGGAATTGGCATGAGTCAACCCCTCAGCCTCGAAGACATTGGCCTCAAATTTGACCTTACCCGGGAGCGTGTAAGGCAGATAAAAGACAAAGCACTGGTTAGGCTTAAAACCACCAATCGCTGCAGGTTATTAAAGGACTATTTAGGACATTGAGCATCAGCTAATGTGAAATATAGCTAAAAGAGAATTTTGGCTCTCTCATTTTCCCCAAAGCACTGCGCTTTTCGTAATTTATACTGATTTTTTGGGCAAAATCATGCATATTCGCACCGCATTTTCTAAACCCAAACACGAATAGATATGGCAGTGAATTACGAACAGGAATTGACCCAATGGATAGGCAATGAAAAACTGGCCCTTGAACTTTTAACCACAGGAAGTCAATTACAGCTGGAAAAATCGGTTGAGCTTGTGCTTTTCCGCAGAAAGGTTTTCGATAAAACCATTAGTTCCATTATTAACGACCACGACTACGCACAAAAATTTGCCGGGCTTCCCATTACTCTTGAACTTACCGCCAATCTTACCCGCGCTATTTCAAAGTTAAATCTTGCCCCAAGCCGTATTGACCTGGGCCGTTTAGCGCACGAATGGCTGAACGAGGGTTCGAAATTTAGCGGCTACGATGAATTTGTGAGTACAAAGTTGAAAGACTTTGTTGGACTTGAGAAAAAAGTGTTGGTACCACGTGATGTAGTATTGTATGGTTTTGGCCGTATCGGACGTTTAGCCGCAAGAATTCTTATTGAACACGCCGGAAGCGGACACCAATTGCGCTTAAAGGGAATTGTAACCCGCGAACACGCAGGTGACGATCTTGAAAAACGCGCCAGCCTTTTGCGCAAGGACTCTATACACGGCCGTTTTGCGGGGGTAGTTGAGGTACACCAGGAAAGTAATTCGATAATCATTAACGGCCACACCGTTAAAATGATAAGCGCAAAATCGCCTTCGGAAGTTGATTATACTGAATACGGAATCAATGACGCCATCATTATCGATAATACCGGCGTTTGGAGAGATGAGAAGGGATTAAGCGAGCATTTAAAGGCTAAAGGCAGCGATATGCTACTGCTTACAGCCCCTGGTAAAGGAGATATCCCGAATATCGTTTACGGAGTTAACCACGAAGGTTACGGCCCAGAAAAAACAAAGATATTCTCTGCCGCTTCATGCACTACCAATGCAATTGTTCCGGTAATAAAAGTGATTGAAGACGCATTGGGAATTGAAAAAGGACATATAGAAACTGTACACGCTTACACCAACGATCAAAATCTGTTGGATAACTATCATAAAAAGGCCCGCAGAGGAAGAGGCGCACCGGTTAACATGGTTATTACTGAAACAGGTGCAGGTAAAGCAGTGACAAAGATTTTCCCTGATATGAAAGGCAAACTTACGTCTAACGCCGTTCGTGTTCCGGTGCCAAACGTTTCGTTAGCTATTCTTTCGCTTGAAGTGAAAAAGAAAACCTCTGTTGAAGAAGTGAATAAGTTGCTCCGCAATGCGTCGCTTTATGGCGATCTGGTTGAGCAAATTGATTTTTCTACTTCGGAAGAATTGGTTTCCAGCGATGTAGTGGGTAACTCGCATGGTTGCGAAATTGACAGTAAGGCTACTATTGTTGCAGAAGACGGAAAGCGCATTGTAGTTTACGCGTGGTATGATAATGAATATGGTTACACTTGCCAGGTGATACGTTTAGCTAAGCATTTGGCGGGAGTTAGAAGACTGATTTATTATTAGAAAGGGTCTGCGAAATGTGGGGGCGGGGTTCACCCCCTTGATGGAATAGCGGTAAAACTATTGTTTTGCACCATTGACATAGAAGGGCGACCGCGAGGGTCACCCATACATTGATCAGGGATTATGGGTTTGCTATTCGATTGCATTCTTTGCGGCCTTTGCGTAACCTTTGCGAACTTTGCAGTAAAATGTATTTGTATTTAAAAACTGACAGAAACCATGTTTGAGAATTTACAGGAAAGGTTAGAAGGGGCGTTTAAAACGCTGAAAGGCCAGGGCAAACTTACTGAGTTGAACGTTGCAGAAACGATTAAGGAAGTGCGCCGGGCTTTGGTTGATGCTGATGTTAACTATAAGATAGCTAAAGAATTTACTGATAAGGTAAAAGAAGAAGCAATGGGTCAGAACGTGCTCACCTCCCTGCAACCGGGACAGTTGATGGTGAAGATCATGTACGATCAACTGACTGCACTAATGGGCGGCCAGGCACCTGATTTTAATGTAAAGGGCAGCCCGGCTGTTATTTTAATTGCGGGTTTGCAAGGTTCAGGTAAAACCACGTTTACCCATAAACTAGCTTATTGGCTCAAAACCAAAAAATTCAAGCGCCCATTAATGGTGGCTGCCGATGTGTATCGTCCTGCCGCTATTGATCAGTTGATAGTACTTGGTGAAAAAATTGACATACCGGTTTACCACGAAAAGGAAAATAAAAACCCGGTTCAAATTGCTTTGAATGGAATTGCCCATGCAAAGTCGCTGGGGCTTGATTGCGTGATAATAGATACTGCGGGCCGTTTGGCAGTTGATGAGGAGATGATGAAGGAAATTGCCGCTGTAAAGGCCCAAACAAATCCTGATGAGGTGCTTTTTGTTGTTGACTCCATGACCGGCCAGGATGCTGTGAATACAGCAAAAGCCTTTAACGACCGCCTGAACTTTACCGGCGTTGTGCTTACTAAGCTAGATGGTGATACTAAAGGCGGTGCTGCTCTTACAGTTACGTATACCGTTGGAAAACCAATCAAATTTGTATCAACCGGTGAGAAGGTAGATACGCTTGATGTGTTCTACCCCGACCGTATGGCTTCGCGTATTTTAGGCATGGGTGATATCGTTTCCTTTGTTGAAAAAGCGCAGGAGCAATACGATGAGAAGAAAGCAAAAGAGTTAGAAGCCAAGATCCGCAAAAACCAATTTGACTTCAACGACTTTTTAACCCAACTGGCCCAGATAAAAAAGATGGGTAACGTAAAAGACCTGCTGGGTATGATACCTGGTGTGGGCAAGGCCGTTAAAGATATTGACATCAACGACGATTCCTTTAAGAAGGTTGAAGCTATTATTCTTTCCATGACTCCGCATGAAAGATCAAATCCCGAGACTTTACAAGGTTCAAGAAAACTGCGCATTGCAAAGGGAAGCGGCAATACAATTCAGGAAGTCAACCAATTCCTCAAGCAATTTGAGGAAATGAAGAAGATGATGAAAAGTATGCAAAAGATGAACAGTGCCGGAAGACAGATAAAGGGGATACCGGGAAGATAATTCGGAATGCGCCTGGTCTGCAGACAGGCAGGGATTTCGGAATGCGGAATTAACAGCCGCCTTAAAGCATGTTGAAAGTTCATTATTTTTATCAGGCCGTTAATGGCAAAATAAAAATGAGCACAAAACCTCTCCGGTTATCCATAACACTTATTATATTATCTGCGCTCAGCTTTTTTTTAAACGGTTGTACACTTCTAAAGTGGGTTGTTCCACAAGAATTTTCCGAAAAAAACAAGGAATCCGTTAAGCAGGTTTGGCTTTACATTAACGATACCACAGGCCATTACAGATATAGTTTTGACAAAATGGGCTTACTCCGCGATTTGACCGTGGTTGATAGTAATGAGGATTCAAAAAAACACTACTCAATTGATTATAACAGGAACGGACAACTTCAATCTATTTCTGAATCCAGGAATTCATTTTATGGCCCTCAAAAAAGCGGCTGGTCAGATGCCACCCGCCAGCTCTATTTTGACCAATTGAATGGCAAATTATTTATAGCGTCCCGTATTGATTATTACCCCAATCATTGTTTCCGGTATACCGACTACTATGATAACGGAATTGTAAAAGCGGTTAAAAATTACTGTAACGACTTATCGGAGGGAGAAATGAATGATTATTACCGCAACGGAGTCCTAAAAACTCATGAGCTTAGTAATAAAGGCAAGGTAATTACGATAGTTGAATACAAAGAGGACGGAACCAGGGTGGAAGAAACAAATGTGCAAAATGGAAATGGCCGATGGTTGCGATGTGACGACAAAGGTGGCTTTTGTTGCGACTGTATGGTGGTTAACGGAAATGTAAATTGCAAATTTTTAAAATCCAAAAAACATTCAACGCGAAAGTGATTTCAAGTTTAGCGAGGATTAGTCCGACAACATTTCTTTTAAAGCCTTAAACCAAAACTGGTTCTTTGGTCCCAACAATAAATTGAAATCAATAATCAAATAAATATTTTCTCCCGTCCGTAAAGTGATTCTTAAAGGCTGCCAAAATAAGCCCAAATTTTTCACCAGGGTGTTTGGAAAATTTTCATCAAAGCCCAAGGCTATCTCTTCAATACTAGGAAAGGGTATAGTCAGTTCATCTTCTTCAACCA
>JAQBNQ010000321.1 GCA_028288545.1 Bacteroidota bacterium | reverse complement strand
TAAAAAGCAACATAAAATCAAGTTCACTTCAGATATTACCTGTTCTATTTACAACGCTTATAATCGTATGAATCCGTTTTTTCTATATATAGATACGCATGGCGACGTAGGTGGTGGAGGTAACAGTGCCAGTGGAAACACTAAGGGAGTTTCCTTTACCGCAAAACAAGTTTCGCTTTTTCCGTTATTACCGAGTGTAACCTGGAATTTTAAATTTTTATAGATGAGAGCTGTTGAACGACTTATTGGTTTGTTTACTAAATGCCTCCACAACTATGGCCTTATGCTACTGGTAATTGTTTTTACCGCCTGCTCCAAAACAGTAGATGTAAAGATACCGGCCGCATCGCAGCAAGTGGTGGTGGACGGCTCTATCGAAAATGGGGTGCCACCCATTATCCTGCTTACCAAAAGCCAGCAGTTTTTTGGCAATGTTAATCTTAACGACCTCGGCGCTTACTTCATACACGGAGCCAGGCTAAAAGTGACTGCCAGCGATGGTACTCACACTGACCTGGTGGAGTTTTGTTTACAGGACCTTAATTTGCCACCTGCTCAAAGCGCAGTTTTACTTAGTGCATTAGGTTATATAAGTGCAGATTCAGCTAATATTATAAACGTTTGCGCCTATACTGTTCCCGATATTATCAATTATTATGTTAGCGGGACCTGCAGTTTTATGGGCAAGGAACGAACCACCTATAACCTGGATATTGTTAGTCCGGGTTTATATGCGGTGCAGGATTCTATACATCTAACATCGGTCACTACTATTCCAACGGCGATCGGAATGGATTCGCTGGCAATTCGGGCAGATCCTAATCCGGCTGATGCGGATTCTTTTTCGGCAATTTACGCTTACGTAACAGTACCTGACACTTTTGGTAATTTTTTGCGCTACAAAACAAAAAGCGGCAACGAACCTTTTTATACTCCACCCGGTGGGTCAGTGTATGACGACAAACTGTTTATAGGCCTTAAAGTTGGTATCCCACTGGAGCGTGGACAATCCCCTGATGCCAAGTTTGACTTAAGTACCGATACCTATTTTTTCAGGGGAGATACAGTAACCGTAAAATGGAGCAACATAGACAGCAAAACTTACGACTTTTTCTATACCCTGGAAAACGATGGCGGTGGAAGCCCCTTTTCATCTCCCATTAAAATAAAAACAAACATCCACAACGGTCTTGGGGTATGGGCCGGTTATGCTACTAAATACTATAGCATTTATGTTCCTTAGCAGGGTGTATTTATTTTCTCCCCTTTGGGGAGATAAGAGAGGGGTCGATGTAATGTTGATTATTCTCACCCGTCTAATTTGTTTGCCTGATTATTTTCGCAGCAGTTAAAAAGAAATTATGAGTACTGAAGTAGTAGAAAAAGTTCACTGTTTGATCATTGGTTCCGGCCCCGCTGGATATACGGCAGCAATATATGCCGCCCGTGCTAATCTTAAACCACTTATGTACACCGGCCTTTTACAGGGTGGCCAATTGGTTAATACCACCGACGTTGAAAACTATCCCGGCTACCCGCAAGGTATTTTAGGTCCGGAAATGATGGAGGATTTTAAAAAACAGGCCGAGCGTTTTGGTACCGATATCCGTTTTGGCATAGCTACAAAAGTTGACTTTTCAACCACCCCTAAAAAAGTATGGATAGACGATACAAAATTGTTGGAAGCTGATGCTGTGATCCTTGCCACAGGTGCGGAAGCCAAATGGCTGGGCATTCCAAGCGAAAAGAGGTTAAACGGTTCAGGCGTTAGCGCCTGTGCAGTGTGCGATGGCTTCTTTTATAAAGGAACGGAAGTTGCGATTGTGGGAGCCGGAGATACTGCCTGTGAAGAGGCCATCTATCTTTCTAAACTTTGTACAAGAGTGCACATGATAGTTCGCCGCGACCAGATGAGGGCTTCTAAAATTATGCAGGATAGGGTGGTGGATACCCATAATATTACCATCTACTGGAATAGTGAAACTGATGAAGTATTGGGAGAAAATGTTGTTGAAGCGGTAAGAATAGTCAACAAATTGACGGGAGAAAAAACCACGGTGCCGGTTGCAGGATTTTTCGTAGCCATTGGCCATCAACCTAACTCTGCCATTTTTAAGGATTTTATAGAAACCGACGATCAGGGTTACGTTATTACTGCTCCCGATTCTACCAAAACAAAAATTGAGGGTGTTTTTGCCTGTGGCGATCTGCAGGATAAAATTTACCGCCAGGCTGTTACCGCGGCGGGTACTGGTTGCATGGCGGCTTTGGAAGCCGAAAGATGGCTATCGGAAAAAGGTTTTTAGCCTTTAAAGAAGAAGATGCAAGTCACAACACCAAAGAAATTACGCTCCGGTGATTACCTGGCAATAAGATATTTAAAAGGTTAAGAGCTGTGTTTACTGATTGTAATTGTTAAACAGTCCCTCTGTAAATATTTGATTCACAGTACGCTATAATCCAATTCTGACCAACATGGAGAAAGAAAACAGGGGATTAAGACATTTAATTCTTCATGATATCTCAAAAAAATCTTTAAGCGGTAATTGCCACCGGGGCATAGGCTTTAAAATGTATTAATTTCGTAGCGTATCAGGTACGGATGAAAAAAAGTATTCTTTTTATTTTTTGGGTTGTTGTCTCTTATTTCAATCCGATAAATGCGGCCTTTGTAAATGTACAAACAGCGCAGGCCATCGCTTTGAATTTTTTCAAGGTAAATAGTCCAGGGCAGGGAAATATCTCTGCCACACTTAATTATACCCGCATTGAAAGTGATAGCACGATAGATTACTATGTATTTGATATTAATCCGGCTCATGGTTTCGTCATAGTTTCGGCGGATGATAATATGAATCCGGTAATAGCTTATTCAACTGAAGCTAATTTTAATGCTGCGGCAAACCGCATTGGGCTAAGCGATTGGATGAAACACTCGGCCGCTAAAATTCACTATGGTATTCAGCAGCATGTGTCTGCCGACGCCAGGATAAACCACTTGTGGAATGCTTATCTGCTTGGCCAAAACCCCAACTCCTCCAGGAGCGGAGGCGTTGGTCCACTCTTGTCCACTACCTGGGACCAGGAACCCCATTACAATTCATTATGCCCATATAATTCAGCCGACCACCAAAATGCGCTGACCGGTTGCGTGGCTACTGCCATGGGCCAGATAATGAAATACTGGGCTTATCCGGCACACGGAACAGGTTCCTATAGTTATAACGACTCGCCTCCCAATTTCTCAAATAATTATGGAACCCAGTATGCAAACTTTGGAAATACCAACTACGACTGGGCTAATATGCCTAACTCGATTAATGGTAACAATAATGATCTGGCAACTTTAATGTACCATTGCGGCGTTAGTGTAGCGATGGACTATGGCGATGATAATGAAGGGGGCAGCGGGGCCTGGGTCCTTCAATCGGAGGCCGGCGGGGCAACAGCACCTTGTGCGCAATATTCGTACGTAAATTATTTTGCTTATAACCCAAACACAATTCAAGGGGTGCAATTTTCTCATTACGGACCTACAGACTGGTTGAACCTGATGGAAAGCGAGTTGGACGCGGGCAGGGCTATTCAATATGAAGGCGACGATCCTCAATCTGGTGGCCATACCTGGGTATGTGATGGTTACGACGGCAACAATATGTTGCATATGAACTGGGGTTGGGGCGGCCAGGACAATGGTTATTTTGATGTTTCAAACCTTAACGCGGGGTCTTATAATTTCAGCACCAACGAAGCTGCCCTTATAGGTATTGAACCACTTACTCCCGTAAGCGTTACAGCTTCTGCTAATAGCCCGGCCATTTGCAATGGAAGCAGTACCACGCTTAATGCTCACGGGCCCTCAACAGCTAGTTACTCATGGACACCGCAAAACGGATTAAGTTGCCATAATTGTGCATCCCCGGTTGCAAACCCGGTTCACACCACTGTTTACACGGTAACCGCTGATAGTGCGGGAATAACAGGCAGAGCCTCTGTAACCGTAACTATTACCCCAGCTGCTTCGGCTAATTTTTCATTGAACTCTAATTCATCCTGCGCCGTGCCGGTAGATGTTTCTTTTTCGAATGCAAGCAACAATGCTGTCAGTTATCTTTGGGATTTTGGCGATGGCACTACAGGTATAATTGAAAATCCGGTTCACTCGTACAATGCTTATGGGAATTTTTCGGTTAAGTTATTCGCCACAAATGCGTGTGGGGTTGATTCGCTTATTAAAAATCAACTCGTAAACATTGTTGACTTATCGCCAGTGGCCGCAAGTCTGAATATTTGCGCGGGTCAAAGCGCTGCGTTGGTGGCAAATGGTGCGGGAACACTTAACTGGTACGATGCCGCAAATGGGGGAAACTTATTGGTTACAGGAAATTCGTATACCACCCCCGCGCTTACCGCCAGTACCACTTACTTTGTATCAGGCAATATTCAGGCCGCGGTTAACCTGGTTGGGCCAACTGATAACGTTTTTGGAACAGGAGGATATTTTACCAGCAACAACCAGCGTTCTGTTATCTTCAATTGCACTACGGCTCAAACACTTTTAACGGCTGATGTATACGCCCAAAATGCCGGAGCCAGAACGATTGTACTACAGGATTCTACCGGTGCACAGATCGACTCGGCTACTATAACTATTCCCGCAGGGTTTAGCACTATAACGCTCAATTTCGCACTGCCGGAACAGAACGGTCTTATCCTGGGTGTTATCGGGAATAACGGGCTGTACCGGAACAAAACAGGTGCCAATTATCCTTATAATTCTACCGATGGCACTATCTCTATTACCGGCTCTGACGCGGGTGAGGAGTTTTATTATTTTTTCTATAACTGGAAACTGCAGCAATCGGCCTGTATCACCACCCGAACTGCTGTTGCAGTTAACGTACTAGGAGCTGTCGGAAGTCCATTCACCACAAATGATCTTGGCAATTTCGCTATTAGTTTTATTGCATCTAATAATGGTATCCCCTCTTATTACTGGACCTTTGGAGATGGTTATACTTCTACCCTTCAAAATCCCACCCACACTTACGCAACATCGGGAAATTATATCGTTCGGTTAATTGAGGCCAGTGGAAACTGTGCCGATACACTGACTCAGACCATTACAGTTACAGGTCCTTCAGGAGTTGAAGATATAAGCAGCTTTGGAAATATCTCTGTATTCCCAAATCCCGCTAAGGACCAGCTAAACCTTACAATCGTTGCTAACCAGGCAATCAATAATTGCCAGGTAAGCATTTACAATGTTTTAGGCGAAGCCCTTATTCTTCAGAATGCAAAACTTGATAGCGGCAGCAATTCGGTGAACCTGGATGTTGCCAGGTTATCTGCCGGTGTTTACTTC
>JAQBNQ010000317.1 GCA_028288545.1 Bacteroidota bacterium | reverse complement strand
AAAGTAAACAGCCAGGCTGCAGGTTTAATTGACTTTAGCAACTTCAATACCTCTTTCGGGTACCAGTCGCTTGCCTCAAACTTAGCCGCTTCAAATACCGCCATTGGATACCAGAGTTTGTACACTAATGGTACCGGTGCCAATAATACCGCTACCGGACAAAACTCATTATATCTTAATGCAGATGGTTCGAATAATACTGCGTTTGGAGTGAACGCCTTGTTTTTAAATACTTCGGGTTCCTCAAATGTGGCTTCCGGTTACAAGGCTTTAAATTCAAACAGTACGGGCTCATCAAATACTGCTTCCGGTTACCAGGCTTTATATTCCAACGGCATTGGTTCCAACAACGTTGCCGCCGGTTACAAAGCACTGTGGAATAACGTTTCGGGCAGTAATAACACCAGTATAGGCTATAACGCCAATCCCAGCAGCAGCGCTTTAAATAATGCCACCGCGCTTGGAGCCAACGCCTCGGTAAATGCTTCAAACAAAGTACGCATAGGCGATGCCACAGTTACGGTTGTTGAAGGCCAGGTAGCTTACAGTTTCCCATCGGATGGTCGCTTTAAATATAATATTGACGACAAGGATGTTAAGGGACTGGATTTTATCAACCGCCTGCGCCCGGTGGTTTATAATTTTGATGCCAGGAAGTTTGAAGAGTTTTTGACCAAGGATATGCCTGCAGAAATTAGAAAGTCGCATCTTGAAGGTCGTGATTTTTCAGCGGCAGCGGCTGTTCGCCAAAGCGGTTTTATTGCACAGGAAGTGGAACAGGCCATGAAAGAATCGGGCTACGATTTTAACGGGGTGCACGTACCGGCCAACGCAAGTGATAATTACAGTGTGGCTTATAGCCAGTTTGTAGTGCCTTTGGTTAAATCAGTACAGGAACTGAGCAGCATGGTTGAAGAACTGAAAAAGCAAAACGAACTATTGCAAAAGCAAATGATTGAAATGCAAAGAGGCACCGTACAACATCGTTAGAATATTTATGAACCAATGAAAACAGAAAGGGTTTTGGCTTTATTGCTAAAACCCTTTTATTTTTTAACAGGAGCGTCCGGTTTTTTTATTTACTTCATATTATAAAACCCATGGCATGAATCAATTTATGGTTGAAGTAACCTTACCCGAAACCCTAACCCAGGAAATTGTTGAGTTAGTTCCAAGTCAAAGAAATTTTGTTGATGACCTTTTGCAGCGCGGTGTAATTTTGAGTTACACACTTGCCAGCGACCGTTCGAAACTGTGGGTTGTGTTTGATGCTATGGACGCAAAGGAGGTCCGTACTTTTTTAAATGCTTTCCCGATAATTGATTTTATCGAATATACAATTCACGAATTAGCATTTCATAATTCGGCTGACTCTGTTGTGCCGGCCATTTCACTTAACTGATCGGTTTATTTCGATCTCAGCTCCAGCAATCCGGCATTACCCAGTTGCAAATTTACTCTCAATATCTCTTTGTTTAGGGTATCCTTGTTCTGCATCAGGGCTTTAAATTTTTTGCCCGATGCTTCCACTGCCTCTACTAATTGGTTTGTTGGAACTGCGTCAACCCCTTGCAGAATATTAAACTCGCTTTCCAGATTTTCATTCAGGAAATTTAAGTCAGCGAGAAACTGATCCAGTTTTTTAGAAAGAACATTCAGGCTGTCGGCTATAGATGCCTTAGCTTTTAAATTCAATGATTTAGTCTGTTGTAGCGTAGCATTAATTTCACTCATAACTTTTAAAACCTCTTGTCTCTGCTGGTAACAACTAAGGGAAAGGTCATGCTGCTTTTGCAAATTGGCGCTGGAGGTTTTTACACGGGGATCCATTTTTACGCTGAATGGCTGCGAATAAACTTTACCATTTACCGACAATTTCACCACATAGTTGCCGGGCATTACCCATGGAGATGTCGACATAGGCCCGGTATTTTCATTTACCGCTGAAATAGGATAAGCGGCGGGCACATTTAAAGGTGCATAATGCATATCCCACAAAAAGCGGTGAGAACCCGCAGAAGCAGAAAGCACTAGCTGCGGACGAATCCAGTACAACGGAATATTTACGTTCGGGATATTATACAGGGTATCCGTACTGCTATAGTGACGAATTGTTTTTCCACTTGCATCCGAAATATCTAAAGCTATTTCGCCGTTTATTTTCTCACCGAAATAGTAATCAATGATAGCACCATCAGGTGGGTTTTGCCCAGCCGGTTCCTCAGGTGGTAGTGGAGTGTCGGGGTTCATATTCCATCTCACCCTTATTGCTGGTTCAGGTTTGTATAAAATAACAGGCTGCGATTTTAAATTCTGCAATTGCCTTAGCGGCGTAATATCATCCAGTATCCAAAATGAGCGGCCATGTGTGGCAATGGCAATATCGTTTTCCTTAATAACCAGATCGCGAATAGAAGTAGTGGGCATGTTCAATCGCAAAGATTGCCAATGGTCGCCCTCGTCAAAAGAAACATAAACTGCCCTCTCCGATCCGGCGAGCAACAAGCCGGGTTGGAATGGGTCTTCGCGCACAACATTTATCGGTTCTTCGGGCAACCCGTTTATTATTTCTTTCCAGGTTTTGCCTGCGTCTTTGGTACGGTAAATGTGCGGGTGCATATCATCGCAACGAAACCTGTTTACTGCAGCGTAAGCGGTTTTTGCATCTGTTTGACTTGCATCCATGACTGAGATCTTGCTCCATGAAGTAATCTCTACTGGTGTTACATTGGTCCATGTAGCACCTCCATTATGCGTTACTTGTATCAAACCATCGTCGGTGCCCACCCAAATAGTATTGCTATCAAGCGGCGAAGGCGCTATAGTATAAATTACACCCCGACGTGGCATAGTACTCATGGAGTCGGTTTTATAAACACCAACGCTTGCAGGTACATCATAAGTTGTTCGGGTAAGGTCCGGGCTTATTACCTTCCATGAATTTCCGCCGTCTCCTGTTTTAAAAAGTACATTGCCTGCGTAAAAAAGCACCCCTGGGTTAACCGGAGAAAAGATAAGGGGGGCGGTACGTAGAAACCTGTATTTGCCGCTGCGTATTGCTTCCGGAGATATATCCTGCACCTGCCCTGTCCGTTTATCGTAACGGGTTAGTTTGCCCCCGTATATAAGGTTGGGATCTAAGGGGTCGGCCACCACATACCCCCATTCCTCAGCACTTACGGGGTGCCAGTCGCGCATGGTAATTTCTCCATCATTTCCACGGGATGCAATTCCCACAGAGCCACTTTCCTGTTGTCCTCCATATAAGTTATATGGAAAGGCATTATCGGCACTAACATGATATAATTGCGCAGTGGGTTGATTATACCAGCTACTCCATGTTTCTCCACCGTTTACTGAGATGCAGGCGCCCTGGTCGCCGGCCAGCAAAATTATATCCGTATTGTTCGGGTTTATCCATAACCGGTGCGAATCATCGCCACCGGGCGCGCCTTTTATTGC
>JAQBNQ010000308.1 GCA_028288545.1 Bacteroidota bacterium | reverse complement strand
CCAAAAACATGCCTACCCGTAGGCATGGCTTCGTAAACCGCCCAGCGCCCTTAATCCAAACTTCTAATGCAAAAAATACAAATCGGAAGTTTGCCACAGCCAACCTGCCTGCCACGTAAAACAGGTCATATCAATCACACCAATCACAAAAACCTGCCTGACGGCAGGCAGGTCACAGTTCAGGTGTTGCATTTAATCCCACAATCTCATAATCCCAAAAATCCCAATTCCGACAGTTTGGATGCTCTCGGCTATGCAAAGGGTTACGAATCCCCGGGCAGCCTGCCTACCCGGCCTTTAGGCAGGGGCTTCGTAAACCACCGATCCGGGCTTATCGCTATTGGTTCGTTTAGTGCCAACCATAACATAGCCAGAAAGAATAGCGGATACCTTACTTTTAAAAGAGGTCGGATTCGATGCCTTAAAAAATGAAAAAGATAATTTTAATTATAGCAAATTCGCCATAATAAAAAACGGGTAATGGCAAAAAGTAAAACCATTAGTGTAAAAGGTAGCGAAATAACAATTATTCAGGCTAACCAGGCCGACTACATATCCCTTACCGATATGGTAAAAGGCTTTGGTGATGATACTATGATTTATAGTTGGATGCGTAACCGCAATACCCTGGAGTTGCTGGGTATTTGGGAGGAAATGAACAACCCCGGTTTTAAAGGTCTCGAATTCGAGACCTTTAAAATAAGGGAGCGATAGTCTAATTCTACCGAATTCGGCGTAATTAAACATAAGGGATTTATTACCTTTAAATTGAATACTAAGCCCGGAATTTAAACGCATCGAATTCGATGCCTTAAAATAATAGGATGAATAAAAGCAAAACAATAACCGTTAAGGGAACTGAAATTACCATTATCAAGAATGGGAATAGCGATTACATTTCATTAACGGACATGATGAAAGCCAAGGATGGCGACTTTTTTATTTCAGATTGGCTGAGAAATAGAAACACTGTTGAGTTTCTTGGGATTTGGGAGAGCATTTACAATCCCGATTTTAATTATGGCGAATTCGCCATAATTAAAAGTCAGGCGGGGTTAAATAGTTACAGGATAAGTGTAAAAGAATGGCAGGACAAAAAAAATGCAATTGGCCTGAAAGCTACAGCAGGCAGGTATGGGGGAACCTATGCCCATCCCGATATAGCCTTTGAGTTTGGCATGTGGATTAGTGCCGAATTTAAAATCTACCTTATCAAAGAATTTCAGCGCCTTAAAGATGACGAAAGCAGCCGTCTTAAACTTGACTGGAACCTTCAACGCACTTTAGCCAAAATAAATTACCACATACACACCGACGCCATTAAAGAAAACTTAATTCCCAAAGAATTAAGCAGGCAACAAATCAACTTTGTTTACGCCAACGAAGCCGATATGTTGAACGTGGCTTTGTTTGGAATGACAGCAAAAGAATGGCGCGATGCCAACCCTAAAGCCCCGGGCAACATAAGGGATACCGCAAGCCTTGAACAATTGGTAGTACTGAGCAATATGGAAAGCATCAATGCGGTTTTAATTCACCAGGGACTGCAACAAACCAGCAGGTTAAAACAACTCAATTCAATTGCCATCACTCAAATGAAATCCCTGCTCAATAGTACATCAATGAAAAAATTGCAGTAAACCCGCAAGACAAATTCTTTAATCCCAACTTTGTAATATACGTTTGTCCTGTACCAACGCTAACATAGATTGGAACAACAACGGCCCTCATGAAATTGCCGTTAAGAAATTTTCTCCAAGGGGAGCAAAAGAGCAAAACACTGTTTGAGCCAACCGACTCAATAGTATTTGCTCAACTCAGCCAGCGAGTTTGTTTTGCTGCGCGTTGGGAGAAAATTTTAGGCAAGGTCGTGCAGGCCTTGACTTTTTTGTTACTTTTTTGGTCAAGCAAAAAAGTAAAAAGCCCGTTCAGGGCGGCTAATCATGCAACACTTGTCTTATCCTCTCCAACAAATCCTCCCCCGTTTTCAATTTCAATTTCTTCCGCAATTTCAAACGCTGCGTTTCAATATTCCGCGGAGTAGTTAGCGTTATAGCCGCAATCTCCTTATTGCTTAAACCCGAAAAAAGCATCACCGCAATTTTAGCCTCGCTGGGCGTTATGGCAGGATACAACCCGTGCAGTTTTTGAACCTGCTGCTGGTGCGTTGCATTAAACTTAGTGTCATACTCAGCCGTTTCAATACTGCTTCTTCGCACCGTATTTATTTTTTCATGCAGCTCCTTAAATATTTCTTTTCTCCGCGTATCCGATAATTCCATCCTCTTAATAGCCTTCTGAAACTCGTCTATCAGGTTATTCCGTTGCTCAATATTGGTTTGCATCAATGCATTTTGCTGCTGTGCAAACTCCACTTCACGCTGGGCCCGGCTGCGCTGTAGCTTTTCAATTTCCAACTCAGCTTCTTTTCTTTCCAGTTCTATTACGGCGTTTAATTGTTGCACCTGCAATTGGTGCTCCTTCCGGTGGGTTTCATCCGATTCGCGTTTATGGAGATGATAGTAACGGGTGGCCTCGTCATAATTTTTTGTCAGCGAATGGTACAAAAAACAATTGTCGTAATGGTCAACACGTGCCAGTGTTAAGCCGTCGTCTTTCAGCCAGGCTTCTGCCTGTTCCAGGTATTTTGCTGCTTCCTTCACACTGCCGATGTGTAACAAACAGGTAGTAATCCAGTTATTGAGCAGCACC
Source organism: Bacteroidota bacterium (assembly GCA_028288545.1). Classification (GTDB taxonomy): domain Bacteria; phylum Bacteroidota; class Bacteroidia; order Chitinophagales; family LD1; genus Bog-950. The sequence goes on along the minus strand of JAQBNQ010000308.1, from coordinate 5,453 downwards.
ATATCTGTTTTGCTCCCTTCTATCGATTTTTTAACCCTGTCGTCGGTTAATGCCGGTAGTGCTTCAGCATATTTACCAAGCAGCATAAGGCTCATGCCCCAGTTTCCTAAAGCGCGGGCATAAATAGCCGTATAATTATGTAAATCCGCTAGTCTCAAACACTCATCCATATACTTTTTGCTATTATCAAAATCACCGAACCCTTCGGCGTATACAATAGCTAACTCCTTATTCAGCTCTATCAGTTCGCGGGTTGTTAACCGCGCTTCATTTAACATGGCAAGGTTCATCTCCAGCGACTGGTCGTACAATTTCATGTCCCTTAACACATTTCCGCAACCCAACCAGATAAGATTAAAACCACGCAGGTGCCCGAATTTATCGCGGTTTGAAAGCACCTTTTGATAAGTATGAAAAGAATTGTACAATAAGCCTTTCATATAATAAGCAGTGCCGGTATTAAGGCAAAAACCTACATAACTGCCGGGCCCCATCTGGTCTTTGTACTCATTCATTTGGGCCATATTAAGTTTAATGGCGGCATCAAAATTGCCACAGGCATCCAGCATTTGACTTTGAAGCATCATTACATTAAAATACAGGTCGTCCCGCTCGGTAAGCGAGTTTAGGATTTTTACACTTTCATCCAAATACGGCCTTGCTTCAGCATATCTGCTCAAACTCATCAAAATATCCGCAATAATTCGGTTTATGGCTCCAATACCCCTTTTGTATTTCATGCCCGTGGCCAATTCATATATGCGTTTGCACTCAGGCAGCAAATCCTCGCGCTCAAGTAACGAACCCGAGTTAAGTATATCCTGAATGGCACTATCAATATCCTCCGAATTGATTCTCTTTTTCATTCACTGATTTTTATAGTGCAAACATAGGTAGAAGAAGCCCTGAAAAGTGAAAAAAAAGCCCTGTTAGTATATTATTAGTAGTACCACAAAGCGCTAGTATTTGGTCATTTGCAGCGCAAACTAATTCACTAAACCAATTTTAAAAATAAAAATCAAATGAAACTACGACTTACCCTTCTTGTAGTCATCATGTTATTGATGATATCGGGAATTATGGCCCAGGTACCTAATGGTATCAATTACCAGGCAGTAGCCCGTTCGGCAGATGGACAGGTACTGCCCGACACTAAAATTTCAGTAAGGTTTACCATCCACGATGAAACGGTGGATGGCAACAAGGTTTTTACCGAAACACAACACCTTACTACTAACTCCCTGGGGCTTATCACCGCCGTTATTGGCGGTGCCGGCGGTAAGTTGGGCGATGTTAACTGGGGCGCGGGCGCCAAATTTCTGCAAATAGAAATTGACATAAACGCCACCGGCGATTTTACAGACTTAGGTACAACACAAATGATGAGCGTTCCTTACGCATTATTTGCGGGCAAAGTAAGCGGTAATGAAAAAGCATTAACATCAACAAACCTTACCTGGAATTGCACTACACATACATTAAGTAATGGTTGCTCATCAGTAACTATTGCAAACTGCGACGGTACTTTTGGCTCTAAGGGTGCCACCGGAGCAACCGGCCCAACAGGCCCCCAGGGAGTGGCCGGCCCTAAAGGCGCCACAGGTGCACAGGGATCTGCCGGTGCCACAGGTGCAAAAGGTGCTACAGGAGCTACAGGCACCACAGGCGCACAAGGTACTGCCGGAGCCACAGGTGCAAAAGGCGCCACCGGAAGCACAGGCCCTCAAGGCCCACAAGGAGTAACCGGTGCCAATGGAACTAATGGTGTTAATGGGGCAACCGGAGCCACAGGCCCACAAGGACCACAAGGCCCAACCGGCGCTTCGGGAACTAATGGTCTCAACGGTACCACCGGTGCTACAGGCCAACAAGGCCCGCAGGGCTCTCAAGGTGCGACGGGTCCCCAAGGACCCCAAGGCCCAACCGGCGCTAATGGTATCAACGGTGTTAATGGAGCAACCGGAGCAACTGGCCCACAAGGCCCGCAGGGCTCTCAAGGTGCGACGGGTCCACAAGGTCCCCAAGGAGTTAACGGAACTAATGGTGTAAATGGAGCAACCGGTGCAACCGGCCAACAGGGAACAACCGGTACTAATGGAAGCGACGGTGTAACAGGCGCCACAGGCCCACAAGGCCCAACAGGTTCGCAAGGCCCGGCAGGAGTTAACGGAACCAATGGTGTAAATGGAGCAACCGGTGCTAACGGAAACGATGGTGCGCAAGGTGCCACAGGCCCACAAGGCCCCGCAGGTGCAACAGGTCCACAAGGTCCGGCAGGAGCTAACGGAACCAACGGTGTTAATGGAGCAACCGGTGCAACTGGTCCACAGGGCGATCCTTCAAGTGACAATCAAACGCTTTCACTTAACGGCGATACATTAAGCATCCTTAGGGGAAACAGTGTGGTGTTACCTATTGTCGCTACTGGCGATACTTCAAAATGGAAATTATCCGGCAATAATATCTACAATAAAAATAGTGGCAACGTGGGGATAAACACAATTAACCCTCACGAAAAGCTATCCATTGTAAGTGGCGATAATACCGAAGCCACCAATATTTCAACTTTCATGGCGAATAATCTAAGCCAGGGTGTGGCAATAGGATATGACGAAGTCAGAAAAGCCGGCACCAATACAAACGGAGACCTGATGATAAATGCCGCCGGTACAGGCAATTTATCTTTACAAAATAAATCCACCGGCCATGTGGGGATAGGGACAACCTTAGCCACGGCGCAATTGACGGTTAATGCAGCTACAACCAGCCTTTCGGATGCGTTGGATGTAGAGGGCGGCCTTACGCTGGATCAGTCACAACCAACAAATGATAACGGCGTTAATGTTACCGGAAACAACGAGTGGCAGGGTGTTCGATGTGGCGTAAGCGGTAACCTGAAAAGCGTTGTGGTATACCTGGGATCTCTTTCCGGCAGTTTTAACCAAAACGTAAGTTTGAAGATTTATGCAGGTATCGGTACAGGCGGAACATTATTATACTCCAGCACTGTTAATTGTGCTATTGCGCATAATTTCCAGAGCTATATTTTTGAGACTCCGGGTGTTCATTTAAATGCAGGAGATTTATTTACCATAGGACTTCAAAGTAGCGGCAATTTCTTTTTTTGGGCAAATTCGGACGTAGCTCCTTATCCTCAACCCTGCTCCTCCATCGGTTCATTTGAATTTCTAACCTACATGTCAAATGGTGATTACCTGAAGGTCAATAATGCAGGTAAAACAATTATTCAATCCTTGCAATTGCCACAAGGAGCAGCAGCTAACAGTATTCTTACCAGCGATGCCAATGGTAATGCAACTTGGGTAGCACCTGCAAGCATTGCGCCAGTATCCTGGACAACTTCCGGTGCAGATATTTATAACAGCAATAGCGGCAACGTCGGTATCAACACCTCTTCACCAGGCGAAAAACTATCGGTTGTAAGCATTGATAATTCAGAAGCTACCAACATCGCATCTTTTAACGCACAAAACCTTACGCAAGGTGTGACCATTGGTTACGACCTTATAAGAAAAACAGGTACAAGCACTAATTCCGATTTAAAGATTGACGCTGCAGGAACAGGTAACCTGCTTTTGCAAAATAACTCAACAGGCAACACAGGCATAGGCACCGGCTCACCGGTTAATAAACTGGATGTAAAAGGGGGAGTTGCTATCGGCGCCGACTATGCCGGTGTTAATACGGCCACCGCCAATGGTTTGTTGGTAGAAGGAAACATCGGCGTTGGCGTTACACCAAATGAAAAATTATCAGTGCTTAGCCCTGACAATAATGAAACTACCAATATCGTAACCTTCAAATCGAACAATCAAGCTCAGGGAGTAGCCATAGGATATGATGAAATCCGAAAAACGGGAACCGATGCAAACGGCAACCTGATGATCAACGCGGCCGGCACCGGTAATTTGGTTTTACAAAATAATTCCAGCGGCCACGTAGGTATAGGTACAACGATGGCTTCGGCACAATTAACGGTTAATGCAGCTGCAACGGGCCTTTCAGATGCCTTGGATGTGGAGGGCGGCTTAGTCCTGGACCAATCGTTTGGAGGGATTGATAATGGCGCTAATATTGGCGGAGGTGGCATATGGCAGACAGTTAAGAGTGGAATAAGCGGGTACCTGAATAGCGTTGTAATATTTCTTACCTCTAATTCCTCAAATTTTAACCAAAACGTAACTATGCAGATTTATGCAGGTACCGGTACCAGCGGAACATTGTTATCATCCGTTAGTATTAATTGTTCCGTTACAGGCGGTTACCAGGGTTATGCCTTTGCAATACCGGACATCCATTTAAATAACGGAGATTTATTTACAATAAACGTTCAGAGTAGCGGAAATCTCATCTATTGGGGTGTTTCAAGTACGGGGGGATATCCGGAACCATCTACGAATGGCGGTTCATTTACATTTCAAACATACATGTCGTCCGGTGATTACCTGAAGGTTAATAATGCCGGAAAAACAATCATCCAATCGCTTCAACTGCCGCAAGGAGCAGCAGCTAACAGCATTCTTACCAGCGATGCCAACGGTAACGCCGGTTGGGTAACACCTGCAAGTATTGGGGCCGGAAACTGGATATCTTCAGGCAATAATATTCACAATGGTAACAGCGGTAACGTTGGTATTAACACATTCTTACCGGGTGAAAAGCTATCGGTTGTAAGCAGTGATAATACCCAAACAACCAACATTGTCAATTTCACGGCTGCTAATTTTACACAGGGTATTGGATTCGGCTGGGATGAAATAAGAAAAACTGGTACAAGCGCCAACTCCGACCTGAAGATAAATGCCAGTGGTAATGGCAACCTGATTTTGCAGGGCAGGTCAACCGGTAATGTAGGCATAGGTACTACACTTACCCCGTTTAATAAATTAGATATTAATGGTGCGGTAGTCATCGGTGTTGGTTATGCGGCAACCCTTACAGCACCTTCCAACGGATTATTGGTAGAAGGTAACGTAGGCATCAATACAAGTACAGCCAACGAAAAATTATCGGTTGTAAGTAGCGATAATAACGAGACCGATATTGCCTCCTTTAAAGCGGCCAATCTTAGCCAGGGAGTTGCTATAACTTATGATGGTATCCATAAAACAGGCATCAATGCCAATTCCGATTTATTTATAACCGCTGCAGGCACCGGCAACATCCTTTTAAATTCAGGAGGCCCGGGCGGGGTTGGCATTGGAACCAGCTCGCCGAGCTATCCTTTGGAGGTTGATGGCCAGGCCACTAATTCAGTGGGCAATTTCGCGTATTACAATAGCGGAGGCGGTCAGGGAGGTCATGCTTCAGGAAATATTGATATATCCATTAAAGCCAGCAATCGCATCGTAGCCGAGGAGTTCGATGCCATAAGCGATGCACGTATTAAGCACGTTATTGGCAGAACCAACAATGCAAACGACCTCAATACA
>JAQBNQ010000305.1 GCA_028288545.1 Bacteroidota bacterium | reverse complement strand
GAAAAACCCATCTGGATTAATTTGGATTGACAAAGACAACATAAAATTATTTGAGGTTATCTCGGATAGAAAAACGTTGTCCAATACCCCTCAAGATAATTGGATATTACCTTTTAATAGCTCAATTGACGTGAAGGATAGATTATCAATTGAGTTAAGAACTGAAATGAAACAAATCAGGCTTGACCGGTTAATTGAATCTGGTAACCTGCCATTTTTAACGGTTTGGGGGGATGCCATTGATATTCCTAACTCACTTGACGTAAGATTGAATTTGGAAGTTACGAACGTTGGCAATCAGGTTGCAATTGGCCCCTTACTGGTTCTATTTAGAGCTAAAGATTATCAAGAAGTTTTAAGGGATAATTTATATATGGACCCCACAAGTTCGAATGTCAAAAATTTTAATTCCCTATTACCTTCCGGTACATTCAAATTACCCACTCTACCAATTAAAGTTGATAAACTGAATGATGAGGTTCATTTAGTTGCAAGCGTTTTATACAAAACGATACATGGCGATCTTTTAACCGATGTAACAGAAATTTCTATCAAAACAGTATTGCGACCCAAAATGAAAATGGCAATTAGGTATACTACGAAACATTACCTACAAGAAGACACTTATGAAAAAATAATTGCTAAATGAAAGGGATAGTTAAAAATAGAACATTTATGTAACAGGATGAGTAATCAAACATATTTGCGCTTAACTGCTCTTATAGAAAACTGGTAATTTTTAGAGGATGCAGGACGAGTTGAACGTTCACGTCGTCATTGTTGCGAGTGTTCCACTGAATTACTTGGAAGCTTATATGAAAGGTTTAAGCCTCTGACTTAAATACCCCATGCACAAGCCCTAAATCCAAAATTTGCTTTTAATAGTCTTCTGATAACTCATGGGTTTCCAAATTAAAGTGCCTGTAGGTTACCGGCAAATCGAATTTCCCCCTGATATAATCAAGATATTCCATTGTGTTTTCATCTGGCTCCTCATCGGCAACGATAATAAGTTTTTTTGCCCTTTCACTTCCCGGGTAGTACGCATATTCCATAATCTGGCCAAGTGCCTGTCTAATACTCAACTTGGGATTGTCCGTTTTAAGTTCAAAGTAATGCCAAATTCCTTCCTGTGTTTTTGCCTTTATATCCACTCTGCCTTTCTCCATAGCAACTTTCTTATAATTGTATTTTTTTGAATGTTTTAATAAATCAAAAATGGCATTCTGCATTTGGTCGTGATAGGGGTCATATTCACATTCTGAATTAAATACCCTCTTTCTAGTTTTGGTGTTCTTTCTGTTCCCTTCATCCTCATCATCGTCACTTTCAACCACAAGAAGCACATCCGATTTTTGTGGTAACAACTTGAAGCGATTGGTTGTGATGTTCGTATCCATTTCTGATATTTCAACCAGTTCATCCGGTCGATGAACATCCTTAAACTTAAACTTAATATTTAAGAATGTTTCGGGTTTTATGGCAATAAAGGTTTCCCAATCCGCACCTACTCTTTCAACATCGGTCTTCATGTTATCAATCCAACTCTTTTTTCTATAAATTTCATATACTCTTCGGGACTCCTCTTTAGTAATGCACTCAACATTTCTTATTTCACCTACAAAATATTTTTTGTTCAAGTTGTTAATGGTGAAAAACGATACATTATAGGATTCATTGGTATGTTTGTCAGAAATTAAACGTAATGGTTCAAGAAAGGCATAATGATACCCATCCACAACTTTTGATTTATCAAACAACCATTCTTCATGTCCGTATCCGTAAATCTGTTCATAGGATTCAGAGGCGGTTGACTTACCTTGAGAACCTGAAGGACGTTTCCATTTTTCGGTATTCCAACAAATTCTTGAAACTTTATTCTTTGCACCAAACTTGATTTGTTTCTCTCGTAGATCAACTACTCTTTTGCCATAGTGGTCAAAGAATTTACGATTGAGCAAATAAATTCCTTCTGGATGTTCTTTTTCAATTAAATCATCAATCGTAGGTTTTACATTTCTTATAAAGCTGTCAAGATTTTTAAGATAGTCAGTGCCAGAATATTGTTTGTGCCATATATTTTTTGAATTGCTTCGCTTGAACCCTCCAATTTTTTTTGCAACCTTTTCTAAAAAAATCGCTTTTTCCAGTGAGTCTTGTGCAGAAAGGGAAATGGCAGACGAATTATTATTTAGCACAACAAAATTAATATTATGTACTTTTTCTTTCGAATCCGTGCCATGCCAAAATGAAGCCATTAAATACTCTTCATTACCAATGAACCAATAACCATTTTCTAATCTATTTTTATTATTTATTTTTCGTGGAACGAAGTATAAACTAGAATTGGCCTGGCGCAATTGCAAAAGATGATCAAGCATCTTTTCGTGTATTCTTACGATCTTATTCATGGAGTTGTTAAAGGTAAGTATAAATATACGTTTGATTGCATGCTAATACAACAGCTTATAAGTCTTCGCCAGAGTTGTTTTGCCTTTTGTGGAAACGGCTTTTCCGGTGCGGTTCTTCCATGTCTGTCTTACTCTTTTGCCAATCATATTATTTACAGCATCAGGTTTTGAGTATAAGGCACAAAGAGCGGCGTATTGACGGCGAAGAGATTTCTCTGTTTCGATTAATTGAAACACATTGCCTGTTATATGTTCATCTTTTTTGAGTTTGCCGGTAGCTTCCGTTTGAAGTAGAAGTTGGTCTATTGCCGGCTGAAGAGTTGGGGACTTTGGCATGTTTGCAGGTTTTGAGAAAGAAAGGTAGTCATTTGAATATAAATCCATACCTAAATGTGGCACTTAAAGGAACGACTTTGGGAGGCTTTCAACCCCTTCAATTTCCTCATTTTCAAAGCTGCTCAATGGGTCACTTTTTGCAATGTGATAACCCCCTATTTTTTGTAATATGTATCTATTATTTATTTGATTATCAGCAAGTTACGTGAAAAAGATGGCCAGTTTTGCAGATTTTTATATTGAAAAAGTGACTACCCCCTTTAACTTGCCGTATGGCTGCATTTCTTTATTTTATTGGCTTACCCCAGCCTTTGGGGCATGAACATAATTACTCAAAGCCTTTAAACGGCCTTCACCGTCCTTCATACTTTTTACGCCATCAAAGTTAAGCACCAGGAATTTCTCTGTTTCGCGCAGGTATAAGCCCTGCCTGTTTTGCTGAACGTATTCCAGTATTTTAGTAAAGGTAGTGGAGGCATAAAAACTCGATTCCTGATTTTGAACAAAGTAGCAACGCAGGTGACGGCCTTTTAAAATTATTTGCTCCATGCCCAATTTTGTGGCTACCCATTTTAAACGCATGGCATCAAATAACTCAAACACCTGCTGTGGAACGGGGCCGAAGCGATCGTGTAATGATTCTTCAAATTTCTTCAGCGCATCTTCTTCTTTCAGTTCATTCAGGTCGCGGTAAAGGATCATTCTCTCCGTAGTATTTGAAACATAATCGGATGGTATCAGCATTTCAAGATCTGTTTCAATAGCACAGTCGCGCACATAATCCTGGCCGCGTTCAAGTTCTTCTTTATATAGATCTTTGAACTCTGTTTGTTTCAACTCCCGAATGGCCTCATCCAATATCTTATGATATACATCGTAACCTATCTCGGCAATAAATCCGCTTTGCTCTCCACCCAAAAGATTTCCGGCGCCGCGAATGTCCATGTCACGCATGGCAATATTAAATCCGCTACCCAGCTCACTGAATTCTTCAATTGTTTTTAAACGCTGGCGGGCCTCGTTGGTTAAAGTACTTGCCGGTGGCGAAAACAGATAACAGAAAGCGTGTTTATTGCTACGGCCTACCCTACCACGCAACTGGTGCAGATCACTCAAGCCAAACTGATGGGCGTTATTGATGATAATCGTATTTGCATTAGGAATATCAATACCGCTTTCAATAATGTTAGTGCACAGCAGCACGTCGTATTCGCGGTTAATAAATTTCATGATCACCTCTTCTAAATGATCGCCCTCCATTTGTCCATGGGCCACACCTATCTCTACACTGGGCACCAGTTTCTTAAGCATTGCCTGCACATCTATAATATCCTTTACCCGGTTATGTACAAAGAATACCTGCCCACCACGATATACCTCATACTCTATGGCTTCCTTTATAATATCAGGATCTAGCGGGTGGACCTCTGTATTGATAGGTTGACGATTTGGCGGCGCTGTATTGATGATGGAAAGATCACGCGCTCCCATCATGCTGAATTGGAGGGTTCTTGGTATCGGAGTAGCTGTAAGAGTTAGGGAGTCGATATTGGTACGAAGGTTTTTTAAGGTCTCTTTTACACCTACGCCAAACTTCTGTTCTTCATCTATTACTAATAAACCGAGGTCTTTGAATTTTACACTTTTGCCTACAAGGCCATGGGTGCCTATGATGATATTCGTTTTACCCTCCTCCAATCTTTTTAAAGTCTCTTTTTTCTCTTTAGCAGATTTGAAACGATTGAGGTAATCTATTTCAATGGGAAAATCGGCAAGACGTTCCTTAAACGATTTATAATGTTGCAGGGCAAGAATTGTGGTGGGCACTAAAACGGCAACCTGCTTTCCATCACAAGCAGCCTTAAAAGCAGCACGAACCGCAACCTCTGTTTTTCCAAAACCCACGTCGCCACAAATAAGCCTGTCCATAGGGGACATGGCTTCCATATCGCGCTTGGCATCCTCAGTTGCCTTCGCCTGGTCAGGCGTGTCTTCATAAATAAATGATGCCTCCAGCTCATTTTGCAGGTACGAATCTTTAGAAAACTGAAAACCCTTTGCAGCCTTACGCCGTGCATAAAGTTGAATCAAATCGAAAGCTATCTCCTTAATTTTCTTCTTGGTCTTCTTCTTCAGGTTAGCCCAGGATTCGGTACCAAGTTTGTTTACGCGAGGCGGTTCGCCCTCTTTGCCAACGTATTTTGATATTTTATGCAAGGACTGAATACCCACATATAAAATATCATTACCCGCATATATCAAGCGAACGGTTTCCTGCAACTGCCCCGCCACTTCTATTTTTTCAAGCCCGGAATAAACTCCAACTCCGTGATCTATGTGTGTTACAAAATCGCCGGGCTTCAATTCGCGAAGGGTTTTTATCATCAGCGCCTTATCGCGTGAGAAGCCCTGCCTTAAATTGTATTTGTGATATCGGTTAAATATCTGGTGATCCGTATAACAGGCTACTTTTAAATCATCGTCAATAAAGCCCTGGTGAATGCCAATGTGTACCGGTGTCCAGCTTACTTTTGCTTTCAGGTCTTCAAAAATGGCGTAGAAACGTTCTATCTGTTTTACATTCTCAGCAAAAACCAGGTTGGTGTATTCCTTTTCGTTATTGTTATGCAGGTCCTTAATCAGCAAGTCGAAGTTCTTATTAAATGAGGGCTGTGGGCGCGAATGGAATTCAATCTTATTTTCTGTTTTAAAGAACGATTGCCTGCCAAATTCAATCATCCGGAATTTCTCAATCCCCTTTATAAAATCGGCAGATGAGAGAAATACATTTTCAGCTTCATCTTCCAGTAAAGGGTGATTGGGATATTCTAAACGATTCTTTTTTATTTCAGGTTGAATCTTTTTCGCCTTTTCAACAGCCAGGTTCAGTACATCCATTAGCATGGCCCCATCCTTTATCCAGATAATAGTATTAGGAGGAAACACCTCTAATACCGAAGCCTTCTTCTCATTACTGAAATGCGTTTGTATGTTAGGCACAATGGTAACACTGGCAATTTTTTTAACCGAAAGCTGGGTTAACGGATCAAAGGTCCTGATAGATTCTATCTCCTCTCCAAACAACTCTACACGATACGGAAATTCATTTCCATATGAGAAGATATCAATAATGTCGCCGCGTATAGAAAACTGCCCTGGTTCATAAACAAAATCCACCCGTTCAAATTCAAAGCCAACCAACAGGTCAATTACAAAATCCACTTCCAGTTTTTCGTTCACCTTAACGCGCAGAGTTTGCTGTTGCAGTTCAGATGCTCTTACAACTTTCTCTAATAAGGCTTCAGGATAGGTAACCGCTATTTCTGCCCGCGAATTTGGATTGCTTAACCGGTTTACAGTTTCGGTGCGCAACATAATGTTGTTGTTGTTCACCTCCGTAAAATCCTGCGGACGTTTAAAAGAGTCCGGGAAAAAGAAAATGTCTTTATTCTCTAAAAGACTCTTCAGGTTGTTTTGAAAATACGCAGCTTCCTCTTTATCCGACAGAATAAAAAAATGATTGTAGTCTGCCGCTTTAAAAACAGCAGCAGCCACAAAAGCATCCTGCGAACCTGTGAGGCCTTTCAGATGGATATCAGCTGTAGTCTCTCCGGTAGCCAGTACTTCTTCAACTTCTTTTACCTGCTTCAATTCGCAGTAACGTTTCAATAATCCTTCTAAGTTCATAAAAACAATTTAGCCCCGTAGGGCTTACCTGCGGGGTACACGAAAATGAGACGCAAATATAATACACCTCTCCCAAACCCTTGCAGGGGATAGGCTTTTAAAGATTTATTTCGGAACGTATTTCAACAATTCTTTAAGCTCTTTGTCGGTCAGATTTTCCTTTTCAGCCTTGTCGTAGACCGCGATTAAAAACACAGTGCTTTCGCTAACCACAAAATTAGTAATGATCCTCGCGCCACCGCTTTTGCCTTTTCCTTTAGCGGTTATGGTAAGCCGGATTTTGTAACAATTATTTCCTAGCGGGGTGCCAAGTTTTGGATTCTGCTCTAAGTCTTTTAAAAATCCTCCAAAATCCCTTTTTAATGAAAGATACTTTTTTGCTAACCTTTTCAGTTGTTTGTCGAATGGAGGTATAGTAAGAATATTATAACTCATCCAATAATTCTTTTGCAGGACGGGCTTTAAGTTTTCCCTTTCTTACCAGTTTAAGATTGTCTATAGCTTCCTTTATTTCCTCCATCAACAAAGCCTTTTCCGGTGTAATAAGCTTGGTCTTTACATAGGATAAGCCCTTCAACACTTCGAGCAAATGTGCAGCTTTATTGTCTTTTATGTCCAATAATACTTTCATAATTTCCTTACCAGGCTTTTAATTAGTGGTGTTATAAAGATAATAAATATTCCGCTAAGCATGTGAAGAGCTAAGCTGTTTCCATCCTTATTTGGCTTTCAGCATTTTTGCTGAACTCGGTAAAATGGAAGAATACGCTGGCAGCCACGGATAGAACCAAATACGCCACCAACACAAAAATTCCTGCGGGTAATATGTTTTTCATACCAAACCAATCACCGGTTAAAAAGATGATAACTATTCCAAATGCAGCCTGGGCAACGGTGGCAAGGATACCATACATCTTTTTATCCATTACAGCAGTATAAGCAAAAATAGAGAACAACAAAAAGCCCCCATATAACAAGGTTACAGGATATGGCATGTTACCCATGCGATAAAAGAAGAAACACAGCAAACCAAGACTAACCGCCATTTGAAAAAATGACCAGGCAATAAACCCTTTGGAGTAAACCGGATCAAATTTTTCAAAAGTTTCTATGTCTTCTACATACGCTACCGGGTATTTTTCAGCTACATCAGCCGGGCGCCAACCGGTGGGCATAAACCAAATGCGCAATTTGTCCTTCCAGCTTTTAGCCCTCCATGCATCGGTAATCAACAAAAACAAATGCTGAAAATTGATCAGAAAAGGATTCCAGGTTTTAACGGGCCTCTTTACACCGTAAACCGGAACAACGTCCGGCAATTCTTCCTGGTAAGTACCAAACAGCTTATCCCAAAAAATAAAAATCTGTCCAAAGTTCTTATCCATGTACACATCGTTCATAGCGTGATGAACACGATGGTGAGAAGGAGTAACAATTACATACTCCAAAAAGCCCATGCGGTTAATATACCGTGTATGGTACCAGAATTGCATAAACAAATGAATGGGCGCTATAATGCCTATTACTGCAGTTGGCACACCGAGCAAAGCCATTGGCAAGTAGAAGATGGTAAAGAAGCTGATAAAGTCAGAAAAGGATTGGCGCAAGGCGCAGGCAAGGTTAAACTCCTCGCTGCTGTGGTGAATGATATGGTTGTTCCAAAAAAAGTTGACCTTATGTTCTATTCTATGAACCCAATAACCGGTTAAATCAATAAACACAAAACAGAACAGGTATATCCAAACAGGGGGCTTATCCCAATGAAAAAGTTGAATGTGAGTCAGCAAAAAAGAATACGACACAATGGATACCGAAAGCTTCAAGGTATCCTTAAGTATGTTCGACATACCCGAACTAAGACTGCTAACCGAATCCATCATCCCGATATTCTCGCCCTTATACCGCGCGTAAAGCAACTCTATCACCATCGAAATAGTAAAATAGGGGATAGCGTAATAGAGCAAAAGTTTACCGTAGCTTTCCATAAGGAATTGTCTTTTACAAGATAAATTTAAGATATCGCCAGATTAATTTGCCTGAAATGTAAAAAAGGATTTTGTGTTATCTTCGTGTTATGCGCTATACCATCGAATTAGATGCCTCGACAAGGGCCGGCAATGAAGCCCTAAAGCAACTGCGGAAACTTACAGAAGACAAGACAATTGCCATTCACAAGTGGAAGAAGCTAACGGCTAAGGATTTAGCTCTGCCCGGCGGATTGCAGCCGACCGAATGGCAACTGGAGGAATATCTGAACCGAAAACAGGGCAAAGGCAAACCGGCAAAAAAGGCTTTCGCAGATATAAAAAAGCGGCTGAAAGATAATTTTGGGAAATGAGGCAACTGGTCATAAAGCCAAATGCAGAAAAAGCGATATACTCAGTGGCCGAGTGGTTGGCAGGAATACTTTCCCGACACAGGATTAAAATTTGTGATAAGCGTGGAGGAGTACCTCCAAACTTTTTGCTCTCTTACAAATCTTGAATTTCCTCTTTGTAAAAATAAATTGCTCGCCAGAAAAAAATTTAGCTGTGTAATATTTAAACGTAAATGGGTTATCGCCTTTAAGTATTCCAAAAACACCTTGACCGTGCACCAATTTATTTGGGGGTGGCAAGCTGAAATAACATTAATACTTATACCAGTAATACATCCGCTTCAACCACTCATTATTAACGGCTATTAAACCGTCTTCGCTTTTCCACCACAGTAATTCATCAAAGCGCGAGTTGTGTGCTCCGCGCACAACCAGGTCAATACCTGCATTTTTTAATTTTTTTCTGAAAACTTCATTTACGCGATGGGTATGAAGCTTAGAGGAGAGTATCATGATCTTCTTCAGGTTATTTTGCTTGCAGTATTCCAGGATAAGGTCAGATTCCTCTTTGGTGCTGGTTCCATCACGCAACTCAACAATAATCGAATCGGGGATGTTCTGTCGTCTTAAGTTGGCTACAGTCATATCCGACTCCAGGGTGTCAATATTAAAAACACGTAATTCAATTACAGGATTACCGCCTGTGCAGATAATTTTGTTGGTGTATCCCTGGTGCACGATCTGAACCGCCTCGTTACCCCGATCGTAACCTCCGCCTGACAGTACCACCATCGCATCTGCTTTTTGCAATGGGTCTTCAACAATTAAAGAGGTAGCGAACCAACGCAAAACAGGAGTACGGAAAATATAGACTACCGCAAAAAGCGCCAGTAGTGTAAGTGTAAAAATGAGCAGCTTTCGCAGAAATCGCATCATGGTCAACTTGCGAAAAGCAAATTACAAACGTCCGTTTAACCAGTTAATGATATAGGTAAACACCTCGGTTCTGTCCGGTTCCGGCTCATTGTGTAGTTCGTGATAAAAACCCTCCCACAGTTTAAGCGTAACAAGGTTTTTAGGCGCCTTTGAAGCAAACTCTTTAGTGCCTTCAGCAGAAGTTAATCTATCAGAAGTTCCGTGCATCAGCAATAACGGAATTGTTATTTCTGTAGGATGCGCCAAAGCATATTTACCGGCATTAAAAAATCCGAAAAACATGCCGGCTGTAATTTTGCCATGATTGTAAGGGTCGGCGTTGTATTTGCGCACCTCTTCCTTATCACGAGAAATACCATCAGCATCCAACTCCGCTTTTTCAGTAAACCCCGGATAGATATGCACCATTATACGCGCCAGCAAAACTTTAATAGCTGGCGGCTCAAAACCCAATTTCAAAAGCGGTCCGGTAGCAATAGCGCCCGACAGGCTCGGCTGACGCCTTATCAGGTAGTTCAATACTTCGCCACCGCCCATACTGTGGCCCCATACAAATTTTCTAACTCCCGGAAACCGCGTTTCAGCTTCATCCAGGATCACTTTTATCGAATCAAGCAGCGCTTCATAACTTGGTGTGTGTCCACGTTTTCCTTCTGTTTTACCATGACCGAATTGGTCATAGGTAAGTACGGCATATCCCGCATTGCATAATCTTAGCGCTGCATCTTCATAACGGCCACTGTGTTCATTAAAGCCGTGCACAAGGCACACCACCCCTTTCGTTTGCGGTGGACTCCATCCCTGCGCAAATATTTTTTTCCTTTCCTGCTGCCAACTCCATTCAAAATGATTCATGGTAAGTTTAAGTTTGAGCCGAAGCTATAAAAAATTGACAATTCTTCCTCTAAAAATGGAACGCTGATTTATTATGATTTTTATGATCAAATTAAAATATGATATTGAACCAATTCGGGTATTATCATTTCTGATACCTTTGGCCAAATAAATTTCAGGGCTTTCAATTAAATAAATATGAAGAAGATGCTGCTCATCGTTTTTTCCATTGTTCTTGGTTTCGGTTTGTACGTTGGCG
Organism: Bacteroidota bacterium; assembly: GCA_028288545.1. Classification (GTDB taxonomy): domain Bacteria; phylum Bacteroidota; class Bacteroidia; order Chitinophagales; family LD1; genus Bog-950. The sequence goes on along the minus strand of JAQBNQ010000305.1, from coordinate 1,382 downwards.
CCATGTTGCTTTTTGGAATATTTACCCAATACAACCCGGCACCTGTTGAGGACATTGCGCTAAGCAATCCCCAGTCAGGAACTCAAAATCCGAAAATATTAAGCGATTCAACATTTACCTTTTTGATTTGGAACCTCGGCTATGGTGGTTTGGGAAAAGAAGTTGATTTCTTTTACGATGGCGGCAAAATGGTTACTTCTCCCAAAGAACATGTGCTTAAAAATAACGCCGGCATGGTTGATGTGCTGTCAAAGAATAAGGATGTTGATTTTATTATGTTGCAGGAAGCTGACCGCAATAGTAAGCGTAGCTGGAAAATTGACCAGGTAGAAGAGTTTGCCAAAACCTTACCCGACCATAACTATGCTTATACTGCCAATTACGATGTAAAGTTTTTGCCTTTTCCGTTTACAAATCCCATTGGCAAAGTATATGGTGGTTTGCAAACGCTTTCAAAATTTACGCCTGTTGAATCGAAACGCATTGCCTTGCCAAATATTACAGACTTCCCCCGCAGGATTTTTTATTTGAAAAGGTGCTTGTTAGAACAGCGCTACAAACTTGCTAACGGAAAAGACCTTGTTATCATCAACACCCATTTTGAAGCCTATGACGCTGGTGGCCTTGTAAAAAAGGAACAACGTGATTTAACAAAAAAAATATTGGAGGACGAAGCTGCCAAAGGCAATTATGTAGTGTTAGGCGGCGACTGGAATATAGCCCCTCCCGGCTTTAATGTTCACACCTGGGAACACGAAAAACTGACCGATGAATTGTATTTAATGAACAACGATTCGGTGTATGTGCAGGGCTGGAATTATGTTTTTGACCCAACAACGGCCACCAACCGCAAAAACGAAACCTCGTACACTGAAGGCAAAACCTTTAAAACCATCATCGATTACTTCTACATATCGCCAAACATTGAAGTAGAAGAGGTGAAAGGAATTGACTTAGGCTTTGATTATTCCGATCATAATCCGGTTAAGCTGAAGATCCGATTGAAGTAATCCCAAATACAGGCCACAGATGCACAGATTAAATGCAAATTATTTCGCACAGAGCGAACAGCCGAGGGGGAACAGCCGAGAAAGACAAAAGCTTTTTAGTTTAAATGTATTACTTGTATTTTGTATTCTCTGCCTTTAAACTCCGTGCGAAAATGCATGGCCACAATTAAATGCAAATTATTTCGCACAGAGAAAACAGCCGAGGGGAAAAGACGGGAAATACAAAAGCTTTTAGTTTAAATGTATTGGCTGTATTTTGTATTCTCTGCCTTTAAACTCCGTGCGAAAATGCATGGCCACAGATGCACTTAATTCAGGCATTCATATTCTATTTTAATCTGTGAATCTGTGGCAAAATTTATTTTCGCAAAG
>JAQBNQ010000298.1 GCA_028288545.1 Bacteroidota bacterium | reverse complement strand
ATTAATGTCATTTCGTAGTCAAGACTGCCAACCTGTTCGGTACCCGCAACAAATATGTTGCCAGTGTCGTCAGCCATTATTACTGCGGCCGCATCATAGCCTCCATAACTTCCATGGTACTGCCTGCTAAATACCGTGTCACCGTTGTCCTCCCTAAACTTAACCATGTTAAAAACCGCTCTGCTTGTAGCACTATCCCAGTTAAACCCGGTAACATATATGTATCCGTCATTATTAATGAATAAATCTGTAGCATAATCATTATCGGTAGTACTAAACTGGTTGGTCCAAACAAAATTGCCGCTGCCATCCAGTTTCCCAATCTTAAAGCCGGAAGGCTGGCCTGTTATGTATTGGTTTTCTACCAGTACAAAATTGCTGCCATCGCTGGCACCGTTTATAAAGGGAAATTGGAGGGTTGGATGGCCAAGCGTGGCAACGAATTGTCGGTTAACCAGGGTTTGGGCGTTTAGTAAAGCCGGTGTTGTAATAATAAAAGAGAAGAAAATGAGGAGGCGGATGGCGTTTTTCATGACATGGGGGGTTATGTTACGAAATTGAAAACGGACGCCGGTATAAAAGCTATTACGTAAAGTTGCGCAACAAATATAAAAACGAAGAATATTTAATGTTAAAAAATATGAGACTTAAACGAATTGCGGAAAGCCGCAAAATTTTATGTTAACGCCGGTTTTGATGTTTGTAGCAGAGATAAATTAGTAAGCCCTCTTCTTCCCCGCAAGAAGTTATCCTGTTGCTGTATTATTCGCTTTTAGCGCCGCGCACCATCATCTCAATGGCATCCCATTGATCTGCTGTGATTTCGCTGAACATGTTGAATTCTCCTGCGCCCTTCAGCCATTCGCCGCCATCAATAGTTATACAATCGCCATTGATATATCCTGAATAACCCGAAATAAGGAAACCTGCCAGGTTGCACAATTCCTGGTGCTCGCCTACCCTGCCCAGTGGCACTTTATTTTTAAGATCAAATTTTTCGCGGAACTCTCCCGGCACTAAACGGTCCCAGGCACCTTTGGTTGGGAATGGCCCTGGTGCAATAGCGTTCAATCTTATTCCGCGGTTACCCCATTCAACAGCCAACGAACGTGTCATGGCCAATACGCCGGCCTTGGCACAGGCAGAAGGAACGACAAATGCCGAGCCTGTCCAGGCGTATGTAGTTACAATACTAAGTATTGTTTTATCTGTTTGCTTTTCTTTTAACCAATGCTTGCCAAGTGCCAGGGTGCAATTATATGAGCCGCGCAAAACTATATCTACAACCGTATCAAATGCGCGGGCGCTCAATCTTTCGGTAGGGCTGATAAAATTGCCTGCGGCGTTGTTTACAAGGGTATCTACTTTGCCAAATTTAGCTAAAGTAGCAGCCAGCATCGCCTCTACTTCGTCGTATTTGCGCACATCGCACTGCACGGCCAATACCTGGCCACCTGTTTCCTTCATCAATTCATCCGCCGTTGCCTTTAACACATCTATCTTACGGCTGCTAATTACCACGTTAGCGCCAAGCGTCAGAAAATATTTGGTCATTGATTTTCCCAGACCTGTTCCGCCGCCGGTGATAATAATTGTTCTACCCTTCAGCGATCCTTCTTTAAGCATTCCTTCTGTGTTGGCCATTTTGGTGAGTATTTAGTTTTAGTATTGAGTAGTTAGATAAGGGCAAATCTAATATAGTATTTAGAAATTGGTAGTTGGGCTCATACGTCCCATTGCGATGCCCGGAAAGGGACCCCTCGCAACGTTAGGAAAACAAAAATATAGTCATTCTAATTACTCAATACTGTCCTGTATTCAATAAAACCAAAGTGCAGGCTTCTTCGGTGAGGATATTGTTTTGGGCAGCCAGCTTTTCGAGTTCCGGGTTTTCGGCGCCGGGGTTAAAGATAATGCGGCGGGGTTTTGCGTTTATTATTTTATCGTAATAGCCGTGCTGCCTTTCGGGGTTCAGGTACATAGTTACCGTATCAATTTCTTCGTTCGGAAAATCGTGCAGAATTTTCACATCCCCCACCTTACCCTCATCTAAACCAACAGCCACCACTTCGTGCTTATGCGCCCGTAAAAGGTTTATTGCCCTGTTAGAATAACGGGAAGGATTTGTGGATGCTCCGAGGACTAAGGTTTTCATAATTGCTTTTATTGGAAACAAACCTAAATGAATTTAGTTTCAAAATCAGGCTCATAGGAAACATTTTGAGCGCATATGCCGTACAAAACAATGCTTATGATGCCCCCATCGAAAAATGACATTAAAAGGATAGAAAAGGTGCAATTGAACGTTTGTTCTTTTGTCAAATCTCAAGGCTATTCAACCGATTGCGACCTGCGCGAACGCAGCCGGAAGTTGCATTTATCCATGCTTTTGAGCAAAAGCCCCAAAAGCAATGTAAAAATCGTATTCAACACTATTGAAGGCTATAACGAAGTGCTTACCGAAATTTGGGGCGCAACAGAACAATTTGTATTGTTGAAAGACGGACGGGATATTCCTGTCGAATCTATTGCTTACGTTACTTTAGAGTAACACCCTGACAGGTTCTTCCAACACTTTTTTAAGGATTTGCATAAACTTAGCGCCTGTAGCCCCGTCAACCACACGGTGATCGCAGCTTAAGGTTAGCTTCATTTTATTAATCACTTTAATTTCGCCATTCACTACGCCTGGCTCCTGGCGTATAGCACCAACAGCCAGTATACAGGCATCGGGTGGATTGATAATAGCGGTAAACTCCTCAATGCCAAACATACCCAGGTTAGAAATTGTAAAAGTGTTTCCTTCCATATCCGTTGGCAACAGCTTTTTAGAAGTAGCCTTTTCGGCCAGTGCCTTAGCCTCCGCCCCTATCTGCTGAACTGTTTTACCATCGGCAAATTTTATTACGGGTACCAGCAAACCATCTTCAACCGCCACGGCCATACCAATATGAATGTGATCATAGTACCGGATAGTATCCCCCAGCCATGAGCAATTTACGTTTGGATACTGGCGCAAGGCAAGTGCCACGCCTTTAATAACAATATCGTTAAAAGAAACTTTAGTGGGAAGAACCGCATTAAGTTGAGTGCGCAGGGCAACAGCATTGTCCATATTTACATCAACAGTAAGATAAAAGTGCGGTGCCCCGTTTTTGCTTTCGCTGAGGCGCTTGGCAATTGCCTTGCGCATTTGGCTAACCCTTACCTCGCGCGAACTTTCCTTACCAACAAATGCAGGGGCTGTGGCAACACTTTCCAAATCGCGTTTTACTATTCTGCCCTCTTCGCCGCTGCCCTTTACTTTGGCAAGGTCGATGCCTTTTTCTTTGGCAATGGTACGTGCAAGAGGCGATGCTTTAACTCTTCCATCATCCGTCGTTTGGGCAGGGGCTTCCTTTACTATTTCCTGCTTTTCACTTTTCTTCTCTGCAACTAAATTATTTCCGCTTACCGCAGGTTCGGTCTCCACAACTTTCTCTACAGGCTTTTCCGCAGGTTTAGTATCCGCCGGTTTTAGCAAAGCCGAAAAATCCTCGCCTTCTTTACCAACCACAGCAATCAGATCACCAATTTTAAGGGTATCGCCTTTTTTGGCTGCCACATGTAAAATGGTGCCGTTATAATAAGATTCAAGTGGTAAAGTGGCCTTATCGGTTTCTATTTCGGCAATAGTGTCGCCCGATTTTATTTTATCGCCCACTTTTACGTTCAATTCGGCAATAAAGCCTTCCTCCATCGTATCGGTCATTCTTCCAAGTTGTATCGCTTCGGCCATAAGAGGTTTTTGTATTGGAGACAAATTTATTGAAAAAACATTAGTAGGTTAAGAATACAGCATTCTGCATTGCAGTGACAGAAAAAATTATAATTTAGACATCAATAACTCCCCATTGGTAATAGTGAAGCACCCTTTTGATTGTTCGGGAAATTTAACTGAAAATTTAGCGTTAAGTTATACTGCACGGCGGATTATTGATTACAATCAGTTAAGGGACAAGTAACTATTACAGATTACTTTCGTTCACTATGGCAAAATGATATTTTTGAGATACATGTGGCAGGCGATGAGACTTTTTTTTGTGTTTATGTTTTTGATCTTTTGGGCGGGTAGTTGTAAAAAGCCATCGCAGCCCGAAGGGCCACAGCCTGACATATCCATACCTACCCTTATCTATCCTATCATCAGTTTTGCTTCGGTTACAAAATTCATCCCGTTTGGGGAGGCAGATAGCACAGGCCTCCATAAAGGATATGAAATTCATCTTGCAAACACCAACCAAAGTATAATATCAGCCAGCATAGGAAAGATTACCTCCATTACACCTGATGCCCATGGAAATACTATTCGTGTATTATACAAGCCGCGCTCTATATACACCTTTGTTTATTCGGGTATTGTCAATCTGAATGTGCACGTAAACGATACGCTTAACCCCGGAACAATCCTGGGCCGCATCAACCCCACAGGCATCATCAACTTTGCCATTATATTAAATAACAACACTGCGCTTTGTCCCGAGCATTTTGGCGCGCCGGCGTTTAATAACTCCATACAGGTGGCTATTGACAGGCACAATAGTCTTAACCCCGGCGATTCGGTAGACAGCCCCTGCAAAGCCGATTCGCTGCCTCAATAAGGGTCAAAAAAGAGTTTCTACTTTCTTGCAATTATTCCTGGCCTAAAAATCTCTAATTCCATACTTAATCAGCTACAGTTCAATAAAATGCATAGTTTTAAAATTATAATTTATTTGTCGAAAAACTGTCTAAAATAGAAACTATCCGGCCCGGCCCCCTAAATCCCCCGAAGGAGGACTTTAAAGGCAAAACAGCCAAGCAGGTTAAGGCATAAAAAAACGCACTTCGGTAATGAAGTGCGTTTTTAATTTCAGGTAAATGGGATTCTAGTAGCCGAATAATTCCTTAGTGCTTACTTCTTGCACGGGGCCAATTTCCTTTAGCACATCCATATTCAAATCTTCCTTTTTACCGATAACCAGGTAACTGAATTTTTTGCCTTTAATGTGCTGGTTAAAGAAATCGTGAATATTGCCTAAGCTGGTAGTTTTTGCTTTTTCGTAAACGTCTTTTCTAACATCGTAATTCAACCCGCGTTTGCGGGCGCGATCCCAGGCAGAATAAATGTCAGCCCCGGTTATCCAATCGGTGGAGAGCGTTTTTATAACGTTATCCTTTGCATCTTCAAACTGCTGAGGCACTTCGGGCATGTTATTCAGCAGCTTGTTCATTTCAGTAAGCGCTGTCTTTAATTTGTCGGCCTGGGTACCTACATAAGATGTAACGTAGTGCGACTCATTGCCATACTGAGGTACACCAAAACTGCTATAAACAGAATATGCCAAAGCCTGCTTTTCGCGTATCTCCTGAAACATTATAGACGATAAGCCCGAACCATAATACTCGTTGTAAAGATAGACAGACGGAAAAAGATCTTTATTAAACATTACATCTTTAGATACCATTACAATCTCCGCCTGTTTCATTGGATAGTAGCACACGTAAACTTTGGTATCGTTAAGCGGCAACTCGGGATATTTTGTGGCAACAGGGTATTCCTTTAAAGGAGCTTTAACTGCGTGAAGTTTATTAACCACCGCAATTGCTTCATCTGCACTGCGATTACCATAGTAGAAAATGCGATGCTTGTAAGTGGTTACAGATTTGATAAGGTCCACCAGTTTGTTTATATCCTGCGATTTCAGTTCCTCCTCGCTCATGGTGTTGTTAAAAGGATTCACTGTTCCGTACTTGGCGTAGTTAACAAGCCCTCCCTGTAGTATGGTATTCTTGTTCTTCTTAGCATTTACCCTGCTTTGAAGGATATCATCTACCAGTGAACTATAAACTTCCTTGTCAGGTTTTACATTGGCCAGGAGTTGCTCAAATAAGGCCATCCCCTTATCCAGGTTTTCTTCGAGTCCTGATAAAGAAATAGCAACTCTATCACGGCCATTGCTTACACCAAATGTGAGACCCAGTTTATAAAATTCAATCTTAAGCTGCTCGGCAGAATATTTATCTGTGCCCAGGTATTGAAGGTAGTTAACCGCTACACCCAGGTTCTTAATATTATCTGTACCCATGTCAAAGAGGTAGCTAAGGCTAAAAGTTTTGTTCACATCGTTTTTGATGTAATCAAACGCAACATCACCAGCTGCAAGTTTGCGGTGTACAATGTCCTTATCAAAATCGAGGAACTTTGGAGATACCGGAGGCTGAGGTAATTTGTCCCATGTCTTTTTAAAATCAGAAACGTCCGACTTGTTCATTACTACCGCCGTAATAGCCGGCTTATCTACTTTGTGAACGGTAGCGTCCCCCTGGCGTTTGTAACACACAGCGTAGTTATTTCCGTACCGCTCATTGGCAAATTTTACTATATCGGCCTTGGTGATCTTCTCCATTTCTTTTATCTCGTTCACCCAATCTTTCCAGTCAACGTTATGTACAAAGGTGCCCATCATGTAACCCGCCTTCTCCTGGTTCTTTTCTGCAGCCTTCATTCGGCGTAACTTTTGGTTTTGGATAATGGCCGGAATCAGCCAATCACCAAATTCGCCTTTCTTTACCTTCTCAATTTCCGCCAACAAAAGATCCTTAACCTGCTCCAGCGTTTGGCCTTGTTTTGGCTCACCATAAAGTTTATGTATCACGTAATCCGTATTCTCATCCGGGCTTGAATATGCCTTCAATACTTTTTGTTGTTGTACAAGGTCAAGGTCAATTAAGCCGGCATCGCCGTTTGATAATATCTCATCCAGCATCTTAACCATTAATGCATCATGCGAGTTAGCGCCATCAAAACGATACCCGATGAAAACGTGCTCTGGCTGCGGCCCTTTGTATTCGCGTATAATTGGTTGGGTAATTACAGGCTCATCTTTTTTAATGAATTGAGGTATTAGACCTTGTTTCCAATTGCCAAAGTATTTCTCAACCATAGCAACGGTTTTATCAGGATCCATATCACCCGACAAAATGATTGCAACATTATTAGGACGATAATAAGTGTTGAAGTAGTTATAAATATTAACCATCGACGGGTTTTTCAAATGCTCTCCTTCGCCAATCGTTGTTTGCGTTCCATAAGGGTGATTAGGTAATAGCGCATTTTCAATAGCATGGTCACTCCAAACGCGGTCATTATCCTGGTTACGGTTAAACTCCTCATAAACTGTTTCTAATTCAGTATGAAACAAACGGAGTACTGCTGTTTCAAACCTGTTGCTTTCCAACATTAAAAACTTCTCAAGCCCGTTTGAAGGAATATCATCAACATACACCGTCATGTCGGTAGAAGTAAAAGCGTTAGTACCTTTAGCTCCCATCGAACTCATCATTTTATCAAACTCATTAGGGATAGCCAGTTTTGAAGCCTCGTAAGAGAACGAATCAATCTTGGCATAAAGCAATTTCTTTTTTGCTTCATCCTTTTCGTTTTTGTGCATTTCAAAATAAGCAGAAACAGAATCGAGCAACACCTTTTCCTTGCTCCAGTCTTTAGTGCCAAAATCATGAGACCCTTTAAACATCATGTGCTCCAGGTAATGGGCAAGTCCTGTAGTTTGTGCAGGATCAAATTTTGAACCGGCTTTTACCGCTACATAAGTTTGAATGCGCGGGGCGTCTTTGTTTACAGATATGTAAACTTTCAAGCCGTTCTTCAATGTGTATATCCTTGCTTTGAAAGGATCATCAGGATACGATTCGAATGTAAGCGGCGCAGTACTTACGGCGTTAGTTGCTGTTGCCGTATTTTTTTGAGAACTGCCATTAGCGGCTCCATTGGTTTTTGCAGGGGGAGCCTGAAGTTGAGCTTGTTTAGCAGGCAGACCCTGGATAGGAATGATCTGAATCGGACGGGTTGGAGTTTGGCCATGGCTAACAGCAAACAAAACCGAAAAGAGTAAAATAAAAAATGATCTGGCTTTCATGAAATTGTTTTAATGATGATTTATTTAATAGCGGGTTTATTTAATCGTAATCCATTTCAAGTCCCAACTGCTGTTGCATTTTTTTTATGGCAGGATTTTTTTGTATCAATCGCTCCAACTTTTCTTTCGGCGTATATGGCTTGGTGCCTGTGTCCACCTCTTTATCGGCAATTATTTCTAAAGCTATTTCGGCGCCTACTCTTTTTGATATAAAATTTTGTAGTCCGTTCCGTATCTCATCCAACTGCGATTTTTGAATATCGCTTTGCACTTTTACAAAAACCTTGTTCAGCACGGTTTCATCAAGCACCGGCTTAAAAGTATTAAATATAATTTTCAGGCCTCTTTTCGCGTCCGGAACACGACCCGCAAATTCATCCCAAAGTTTCAGGATATTTTCTGCGTTAAGCAGCAAAATCTCTCCCTGTATTTCTTCCTGTAAGTGTTCCAGTATCTTATTTTGAGGAGAATTTTCGAGGTCATCCAAAGAGTCAGCCGTAAGCACCTTTTTTGATTTGGTCAAAACGGTTGGCTTTTGATTTGATACCACGGGGTCCCTGGTTGCTATCGCTTTTTCAGTGGTAGCAATTTCTCTTACCGGAATTGGCGGAGTAATTTCTTCCCCCCTGGCAAGTTGGCTGTCTGGTTCAGGACTGGGCTCCTCTTTCCTTTCAGTTTTTATTTCGGGCCTGGGTTCAGGCTTTAACTTTTTTTTTTCGCCTCCTTCATCCATCCGTACCACCGAATTGATGTAGCACATCTTAATAAGCGAAAGCTCAACCGTCAGGCGTTTATTTTTGGATGCTCTGTAATGTACATCGCACTGGTTGCCCAGGTTAAGACAATTGACTAAAAAGTCGGCAGATGCTAATGCGGATTGAGATGCATATTTTTGTTTAAGCCCTTCACTTACTTCAAGCACTTTTAAAGTGCCTGGGTCCTTGCAAAAAAGAAGATTCCGGAAATGCTCACACAATCCAAGTATAAAATCATCCCCTTCAAATCCCTTTTTCAATATCTCGTCAAATAAGCGAAGAACCAAAGAAAGGTCTTCCGCCAAAAGCGCTTCTGTAACTTTAAAAAAGTAATCGTAATCCAGCACATTCAAATTTTCCAACACGCCGGCATAAGTCAACTTGCCTTCGCTAAAACCCGAAAGGCGATCGAACATAGATAACGCATCGCGCATTCCGCCGTCGGCTTTCTGAGCAATAATGTGCAGGGCATCTTCCTCGGCTTCTATCTTCTCTATCTCGCAAATATGTTTAAGGTGGCTAACAATAGTATCTATGCTGATGCGCTTAAAATCAAAAATCTGGCAGCGAGAAAGAATAGTGGGTAATATCTTATGCTTCTCGGTAGTGGCAAGAATGAATTTGCAATAAGCCGGCGGCTCTTCCAACGTTTTTAAAAACGCATTGAATGCGCTGGTTGATAGCATGTGAACCTCATCAATAATGTATATCTTATACTTACCGCTTTGTGGGGGGAAACGAACCTGTTCCACCAAAGCCCTGATGTCTTCTACCGAGTTATTGGATGCTGCATCCAACTCATGAATATTAAAGGAAGAGTTTTGTTGAAACGAAAAACAGGAAGGACATTTTCCACAAGCTTCAAAATCGGCTGTAATATTCTCGCAGTTAATAGTTTTGGCGAGAATACGGGCAGCTGTAGTCTTACCAACACCACGCGGACCGCAAAAAAGAAACGAATGGGCCAAATGCCCGGTACGTATCGCATTTTTTAGGGTAACGGCAACCTGTTCCTGGCCCACCATTTCGGCAAAGCTAACAGGGCGGTATTTTCTAGCACTAACAATGTATTCTGCCATAAGCGGGGGTAAAAATAGAAAAAGATAGCAGTTCTTCGCCCAAAGGCAATAGGTAGCTATTACTGTTTTACCTGGCGGTAGTTATGGCTCCAGAGAAAACGGGATAAACGGTTAGCCCACCAGGCAACCTTACTTTCATCCCACGACGGGGCCATGTGATGAATTAATTCATGCACCATTGTATTCAGATATTCGTAGGGTTTTTGCCGTGGATCAACGAGAATATTGAAATTTTCATAATCCGCTATTCCCAACGCCCTTTCCCTTCCTAACTTAACTTCAACAACTTTGAGTTTTCGTTTATTCTTCATATCACTCAAACGGTCTGACAACCGCTTAAGTTTTGATGAATTTTCCTTTTTAACAACACAAAAACTCTAAGGCTGAAACTCAATTACTTAGAGTCAGACTAGTTTATTGGTCAAATACAGTTTTGCTATTGTTATTAATAACAACAACATCTCTACCGTTTAAAGGCTGCCTGATCAGGCAGCTATGCCATCCGCCCTAACATCCATATTGGCAAGAATATCAGAAACCGGTGTGTTTAATGCCTTGCTTATTTTCAGCAAGGTAAGCACCGTTACATTGGTTTTGCCAGATTCGATGCGGGACATGTTCGCTTTTTCAATTTCGCACAGTTCGGCTAAAGTGGTTTGGGTAATGCTTTTTTCTTTGCGTATCTCCCGGATCCTGGATCCAAGAGAGGATAAAAATTTAATGTCAGTCATATAAATTGGTTCATGGGTTTACTTAAGCTATTTAACGGCAAAATTGGCACAAATGATTACCGTACAATATGATCATAGTTGCTTATCGACATGACAATTGTCATGTTGGGTCGGAGAGTATTCAAAAATGCAGCTATTTTACCTCACTTGCTACATTATCGTTAGGCTGATTAACTATTTGAAATAAGATGGAATGATTTGAAGAGGATTTAATTCTTTAAATCAAGGGTTGTCAGCAATTCCTTTTTTACAATTTCATTATATCGTTCCGGCGCTACAGGAAACGTCACTGCATACACTTCAACTTTTTTAAAACCAGCCAATGGTGGTAAAAAGCCCGACCAATTCGACCACAAATTCCACGCGCTTCGTTGCAGTATCGCTGTGTCAGAATCTTTTATTCTTATTAATTCTTCTTCAAGCGGCCGAAAGGTTTCCTTGCGAAAGCCGCTTGTTTGAGCAAGACTATCTATGTTAATTCTTGTACCGTCTGCAGCTAGCGCCTCAAATTTAATAATAGTGGTTGTACCTGGAGCCAAGGTAGAATAAGAAGGATATGGCGAAAAAGGCCAAGAGGTTTTGCCCCATAAAGACATGACTATATTACCAGTTAAAAGAATTACCAGGATGAAATAAAATTTATATGAAGATTTCAGCGAATCAATTTGACCATAGAAACTTTCTTTTCTTTTGACCAACGGCGTTAAATACGAAAAGTATACTTTTTGTAAATCGGCGAAATCAATATTCATAAAATATCCTGCCAGATTATGTAACGCAAGTCCTCCAATACAAGCAATCCATCTGCCCACCGGATAAAAGATAAGTCCCAGATATAATATTTCGAATATTACTATACCCATTCCCCCGGCTTTTGCAATTGTAGGATAGTGATCTATTCTTAGGGCTGGCACTATCTTATAATTTTCAATCCATTCCTCCTGTATCTGATATATAAAATGATCACTCAAACCCCAGGCAAAACCGCAATCCCATAATTTACGCAATCCCGAAAATGTGTACATAACTCCAAGAATCATATAAATAGCTGCCAACGGCTGCCAATAAGCCGAAGATAATCCTACAATTTGTCTGTTTCCCCGCCATCTATTTATTAGCGCATCCAAACTCCATACCTCAGCACAAGGAGTGAAAATCAATATCAAAGGTATCCAGAGATGAATATGATTATGGTTAATTTTCCCATACATATTTGGCATAGCGTAAACATAAAATGCGAGCACAGTTAAAGTGATAAGCGATAAACGTGTCATAAACCCAAGTACAACAAAGGCGGAAGCAACAATCGCCAATATGCAGGCCATACTATAAATTTCCTGGTTTGCTGGTAAAAGGTTCGCGTACCAACCCGTAAACTCCATCGGCTGCAACGGAACACCAGGTGGAGCAACCCGGTGAATTAAAACTGTTTTATCATAAAAGAGCACTTGTATTTCCTCCAAAAAAAATAATATCCTAAACAATGAAAGCCCATGTGGAAAAATCTTGTGTCCCCAAAAACGTTTACACCTGCTTTTGAAACTTTGCCATCTTGCTATAATTGCGATCAAAGCAAATAAATAACACCCCCAAACTACAATTTTCCCTTGTACGAATTGACCCTCCATTAAAACTAAATAATCCATCTTTTGTTGAGCAATAAGATAAATCAACATTTGAGATATCATCCAGGATGAGAAAAAAATCAAGAAGAGAACAAATACATCTGCTTCCAGAAAATCATAAATAATAAGGCCCTTTACCTTTAAAGCAAAGGACTTAAACGAATGATAAGCATAAGATATTTTTTTAAAAGGAGTGCGCCTATAAACCCATATTATAAGGATTCCGAAGGGGACTACCCGTAAAAAAAGGAATAAAAAAATGCCGGTAAAATGAAAAGAAACCACCCATTGGCTATAATCTTCTTTCAAAACATAAATGAGGGCGTCCTTAATGCTTCTCAACACCAATGCAAAGTGAAAAAGAGAACTCTTTACTACACTAAACTCCCCCTTGAATAAAACGCTCCAGGCAATTAATGCAGATAAGACGGCATGAAGCATCCATACCAAAATTGTATTACGCCATTTTTGCATTTCCGAACTTAGTTAAATTATCTCAGTTTAGTGGGTAACCAAAAGACCGGTCGTATATAAACAAGATTACAATCACTTTTTGTTGCTGCATTTTAACTCGGAGCCGATCCTTCAAATTGAATCACCTATGGATTGATCAGCCACTGGCTCCTTAAAAAATGTCTTTTGGAAAATGAGAATTATAAAGACCCCCACTGTTATAGCCGCATCGGATATATTAAAAACGGCATTGAAAAATTCAAAATATTGACCGCCCCATAAGGGTAGCCAATTAGGGGAGAATCCATGAAATAAAGGAAAGCGCAGCATATCAACTACCTGCCCCTGCATAAAACCGGCATACCCCTTTGCCGGAAAGACCTGCGCCAGCCTGCCATAGCTGTCAGTAAAAAGCAAGCCATAAAATGCACCGTCAATCAAATTACCTATGGCCCCGGCAAGTATACTGCAACATGCCGCAATAAATCCCCAATGCGCCTTTTGTTTTAATAAACGTATAACGTACCAGGTTCCTGCAACTGCTGCAGCGGAACGGAAAATACCTAATAGCGCCTTACCCCAAACACCGGGTAATTCCATACTAAAGGCCATGCCTTTATTTTCAGCAAAATGAATACGGAACCAGTTTGTAATGAATATCTCCTCATCCAGCATCATGTGGGTTTTCACCCAAATCTTCAGTGCCTGGTCAGCTATAATTATGAGTACAATAATCAGAACCGCTTTGTAAGGTTTCAACGGGCAAATATTTAGGCGGCAAACCTAATATTTTTCGGTTTACGGTTTACAGTTTTTACTTTAAGGTAAAGATCCCGGTTAATACTCCCACATATCATGCTCCTTTTCAAATAATTCCTGCTTAATCCGTTCACTTTCAATTTGCGCATCAACACCTGTGGCATATTCCTGTACGTTACGGTCGTACACATTGCTTTCTTTATAAATGTAGCTTTCAAACTTCCTCATTTCAAAAAGGTCTTCCCAACTAAACCGCTTTGAGTCATTTTGAGGATTAAATACTTCGCGCTTTGCTAATAGGCCACGCATCTGCTCAAAAGGAACCCAGTACATGGTCATGTCTCCGCGATAATTTCCCTGTGCGTCGTAGTCTTCCATAACGGGTGCAATTCCAATAATGCGCACCTGCATTGCCGAGGTTTTAGTATCAAAAAACCAAACCTCCTTTATTCGGAATTTTTTGATCTTATCCCAGGTCAATTCATTGCGAACAATAACAGTTTGTTCCGAATCCGGATTTTCTGGCAAGGATTGAATAGTGGTATCAATTTTCGTACCCATTGAAATTACCTCGCTGGTATCCATTACTTTTCTAAACTGGTCAGCATCCTGCACCGCCGGATCGTAGACAGTTATTTCACCCCTTTTTGCAGCCTCATGAATTATCTGTATCAGGGGTTGTTGAGGATACTCGAAAGGTTTATTCATTTTTTCGCGGGTATCAATTATCCTCCAGATATTTTTGCTCCAAAAAACATCCGCCTCTCTTTGATATTCATGTGGCAACGGCTGGGCATCTTTCCGGTCCCGTTCCTGCCATGGATTTTGTTGTTGGGCACTCTGTCCCCAAATGTTTTGCAGCGCCAGGATTAAAACAATAGTGCCGGCAATCTTTTTAATGGTCATCATAAAAGTGGTTTCTTATATAATGCAAGGGCGCAAAAAAGTAACATTGCGCCCCGCTATTTCTGCGTTTCTTTTACTGCGCCGTTATGTTGTACGCTAGTGGGGGAATAGATCTTTGCTTTTGGTCGGGGCCCATTACTATTATCTCATCAACAAAAAAGGTATCGCCTTTTTTCAAACCCTTCTTTAGCGTTTTTATCTTTTGGTTAAATACGGGGCCTTCGTTCTCAATTTTATATAGATCCATTCCTTTGTGAATGGATACCACATACTTTATTACTTTCCATGGCAATGATCCATAAATAAAATCATCCGACTTTGGAACAACGCCTGCTCTTTGATCAATAAACGTGGCGGTGGCTGTACCGCCACTCGAAATTCCATCTATCGTGGTCACAGGATTGGGAATCCTCTTTATCCGAAACTGCTTCTCTCCCATCGGTACAACCCTGCCGTCAATTTTTGCACTCACTTTAACTTTGGTAGTTCCGGGAGTAGTAACCAGGGCCTTGAACCCGCCATCGGTTGAAGCCACTAACTTCCCGTCTCCTTCAAAAGTTGCAATTACGTCACTTTGTGCAACGCCAGGCACACTTACATCCACGGGGTTATCCAAACCAATGTATAATACGTTCAGCATCTTTGGCGAAACCACTGCCGTTTTCGGTGCCACCTGGTATTGGCCCTCAAACGGAAAAAACTTATATACGCCATCCGTATTTTTTACCCGCACAACCCCCGTGTATTTTTTGTTGCCGGTAGCAGCGCCGGCCATGGCCAATTTACCTATGCCGTGCTGCACATCTACCTTTACAGGGTTCACCAATGGCAAAGCCTCGTTTGCAGAGGCTATCATTTTATAGCCGCCATCCGGATCGGCTTTAACATCGGGAGTAAACTGCCCCAAAAAAACTTCAGGGTCCTTGGTAGAATTATAAGCGGCTACCATTACGTCGGCCTTGTATGATTCTCCCTGTAAAATATAACTACCGGGTGCTATCACCTTAGCCGCAAAGCGATCTACCTTATCCACGTTTTTGTAAACCGAACTATACAGCTTAGCCACCACATTACCTTCGGCACTTAGCAGATCATTCTGGTATTTTGTAAGCAAGGTTACTGCTGCCACTACGGGCACACTATTAAACTTCGCGTATTCCCACGTTTTGCCCGGAACAGCGCCATCAATTTTTAACGCAAACGATTGCTCGGCCTCTTTTCTATCCTGCGCTTCTAAAAGATTCAGCAAATCCTGCCTCGTATTTTCTATTTCCTTTTTAAGTTCTTTTCCTTTCTTGCCTTCATTTTCAACAAATAGCCCCGTTGAAACATTAATGTCATCATCTCTTTTAATTTTTCCGGTTTCAGGATCAATCCCACCCGCTTCGGTCACCATTTGCTTTTTGTATTGCTCCAGCAAAACATAAAGCTTATCAGATAAGGCCCTTGCCTGCAATGCCTTTTTATAAGCCTTTTCTGCGCGGGCGGAATCGTTTAAGAACTGCGTCCCAAAATCGGTATAGATGTCGGAATTTTTTGTTTTAAGGGAGGTGTTGGAATTGCCAATGCCGTCGTTAACGGTTTTAAAGGCGTCCAACACCTCGCCCGAAACATTGAGAGCAAGTATGGCTGTAAGAACAAGGTAGATGAGGTTTATCATCTTCTGCCTGGGCTTAAGTTCGGAGTGAGACATAGTGGATATTTTTTAGTTACAAAAAAACGTGTCCTACTGGAAACGAAAGCCCATTTATAAAAATTGCGGAGCCAAGAGGTTCAAAAGATTTTTATAGAATTAATGTGCGAACCAAAAATATTTAAGAAAAGAATTTCGTTATACCATGATGACAAAGGCTGATTACAGAAGTTTTGTATATTTAAAGTACCAGATAATACTTAAAAACATGACAAGATTTTCAATAGTGATTTTTCTGTTCCTTATTGCTTCGTGCCGCTGCGGCAACAAACCAACTTATCTTTTAACTCTCTCATCGCAAAAATACTTTTCGGAGTTTTTAGATGGGAGTTACTGGGTATTTGAAAATGTAGCCAACGCAAACGATGTTGATACGCTTACCCTGGTCAACAGGTCTGATGTAACGAATTTTGGATATACGGAAAAACCCTGCGATGGCAGTTACACGCAACAGGTTAACTACATGTTAATCTCTAAAAAAACCAACGATACCCTTACTGTAACTGTTCACACCAACGCGAACATTGATCTTTATAACATGAACGGAAAATATGATAGTTTAAATTTGTCCTGCGAACTGGAACTGAACAAAAAAGACGAAACGTTTAGTGTTAACACCTATTTTCACGATACCCTCAATATCTACAAAACCTATTCCATCAATAATCAAAGTTACGAGGATGTGGTTCGAATGACATTTGTGCAATTCAGGCCGGCCTTTCCACAATTGGCACCCACTTATTTATATGCAAAAAATGTTGGGCTCATTGGATTTACGGTTTTTGAAGAATATACAAATGCGAACAAAACCTATCAATTGAAGAGCTATTCCATTGTAAAGTGACAGGGAAACATTAATGAAAGGATTAATTAGCCCCTGCATTCCATTGGGCCAGGTCGCTAACCGGCGATGGCAACCTTGATTCAAGCCAATCAGCCATCCGGTCCTGGTTAAAATCTATAGATTTGGACTCCAATATCCGGGATAAATAATCTTCTGGCCCACCATTTAAATATGGCGTGGGCGAAACCGGATAAAACGCGCAAGGAAGCGGTTCATTGATGGAAAGATAATTGACCAGCTTTTTAAACCCATCACTGTCCAATTCATTTTGCGTTCACTACAAATGAAATTAATATTGAAATGAATTTTTACAGGGAGTATTTATAGCTTCAGGTGTCCAAATAACCAACAATCACCTCTTTGCCGGTGCTGGTTAACTGAAAACTATCATGACTTAATAACGGTACAATTGGACCCGCTTTAGCAAGACCCTCTGGCCAAAATCTTACAAGCCCCAAAGTCATTAATTTATTCAGAATAATTTCGACAAGATCGTCCTTAAACATCAACTCCTCTTTCAAATCGGAAATATTAATAGTCCCTCCTTCCTGTTCAGCTAACCGGTGCGCAATTCGTAGAGTATGGGTATCAACCGCATCCAATTCATTTAGAATATTGAAATATTCCGAATTCTTTTTATCCGAAAGCTTTTGGTCTGAGGTATCATCCGGAAGATATTTCCAAAGTTTTATTCTCTCGTTTCTTCGACTCAGTTGCCTTTGCTGCTCTGTCTTTATAAGCATTTTTTGGTATATCGAAAACCGTTCAGTTAGTTCTTTCTTATCTTCAAGAAACAATTTACCACGTCTTATTGTAACCGGGTTCCAGCCAATACCTTTAGCCGCATCTTTCCATACAATAAACTGCCTTGGCATCAGTTCCTGCCGGATACGCAGAAAATAATAAAACAGCCGACCTGAAGAATAGATATACAGGGTGGTTAAATATAACCCTACCTTTCCTAAAAGACACATACTTAATACAGCATTTTGCAAATGCTCCCACAGTTTTCCGAATTTCCCTCCGGTATCTATAAGTACCCAAACTAAGGATGTTTGAAGAGCAGCATAGAGGTATAATATCACCAAAAAATAAATAGGAATTTCCATTAAAGTAATTTCGAATCGGGATACGAGGAATGCGAATGATGCCGCCACCGCCAAACCCGATCCGAATTGGGCCAACATGTTAATGTCGTGAACATTATCAGGATCAATAACAAAGTGTGTAATGCCTTGTAACCAGGTAATTTTATTATTGGCGATCCACGAAACGTCACAACTTAAGATTGAACAATGGACAAGAAATAGTACGGCGAAGAAAAACCAAAACCATCTGGCCATTTTTTCCGGCGTAATATCCCGGTTAGAAAGAAGTTCCGCAGAATGCAAGGAATAGAAACACAGAATTAACCCGTAAGCACTACCGGTATTAACAGCCGTTGTGATTATGTCAAAAATCTTAATAAACAGAGGGCTATTTCCCAGGTCAATAGCTATCGATTTAACCAAAATTTCTTTAGTAAAAAGCAATACATACAACCATAACGTAACCCGCCAAAACCATCTTATTTTACCAAAATAGAAAATGCAAAGATTCGCATACTCCGTGTATTCCTGGAGTTTTTCGTGAGGGATAAGATTTTGATACGTTAGCTTTAAAGGGTGATACCTTGCTTGTGGATCCGGAATCTTTTGACGTTTCGCTTTTAAATAAAACAGGTGCTTAAGTGGCCGGGAGTATAAAACCATTGAAATAAAAAAAATATTAATCGCATAAATTGCAATATTTCTCTGATCAACCTTCTCCCAAAAAGTAAGAAATATTTCAGTTAACAAAACAACCGGTCCAAGCAGCTTTTCCATCAGCTCCTGCCCTTCCGACATCCAACTTCCAAAGGTTATCAACTTATTGCTTCCTGTTGCGCTCATCTCTTTTAATCTTTCATTTAATCTCCCAAAATCTTATTCTTTAATTCAGTTTCAATCTGTGTAATGCTGTTGCCTTCCGCTTCAATCTCCGGATAATCTTCTAAATAGGCCCTCTGGTGGTTATCGCCATCAACCTGTATTGAATAATACTGCATATAAAGCTTTCGTTCATCAAACGAGAAATTACCGATATTTTCTATAATCTCAGACCATTCCAGGTCGGAGGTACGTTTGAAGGCTCTCATGGATACAAAATAAAAGAATAATTTACCAGTCGTATATAAGTAGAGTACCACAAGATACAATACAATCTTACCGAATAAGCAAAACAGCAATATCCCTTTTTGCGCCCAGGGCAGCCACAAATCATGTAAAAAAATAAAATCCTTATTGCTACCATCCATTAGCACTATCATTAGCCCTGTTTGAAGAATTGTGTATAGAAAAAGAATGGCTTGAACGATAGCTGGTATACGCAATAACGGGCTCGCAAAACGTGCAATAAAAAATGCCATGGCAACCGTGTTTATAAGCCCACTAAAAAACTGCGCCATGAGCGTTATATCCATTGCTGTTTTTTCGAAGAGAAACGCTCCGTCAGTTCCAATTTTGAGGTATTGCAGAAGTATTAATCCATGCAAAATCGAAAAAACAACTATACCCACCAGGCACCACGAAGTATTCTCTTTGTGCGCTTTATTATTGAAGCCGGTGGAAGGATAATATAATACATAGAAGCCAAGTATTAATCCGTACACCGCCAAGTTTGAAAGCAGTACCGAACCTATCTGAAAAACGTCGTTACCGAATTTATCAATGCTTTCGCGATATGTTGAATAAAACAAGTAAGAAATATCCCAATAGTGAGGATGGCCTTTTAGCCAGTTGCGTAGATCGCGGGATGTAATTAAGGATCTAACCAGCATTAAAACATACAACAAAAGGCTGCCTATCCAAAACTGCTTAATTGAACTAAATTGCCTTATGGCCTGGTTACCATTTTCTGCCGCCTCCTCTACAGCCAGCTTTGAATCTTCTTGTTTCCAGTTTTCTACATGCAGCATCTTTCTTATCACAGGGTCGTCCGGCGAAAGAGTAAACTGCTCCCTGAATTTCAAGGTCAGAATTATAAAGGCCAAAAACATAATATTCAGTATATCTAAAAACCATGTCTGGTCTGGCTTTGTTACAATTACAAGGGGAATCGCAATAGCCAATAGAGCAAACCCGAAAAATTTTGTACAGGCTATTTCGGGAGAACTGGCAGAAGTTTTCCACAACCCATTATCAAAAAACCATCCTAACAACGATTTTGATTGTTTCGCTTCGGATATCCGATTTCTTATGTTATCAAAAAATATCATTTTTCTGGTAGCTTTAAATTGCTCGTCTGAGGAATCAACAATTAAGGAAACAAACAGCCAATTTAAAATTGACAAATTGTTTCATCTAATATGCCCCAAAGGATGTTAATCTATAAAGCTAGCGAAGAAAAATATAATTTTACTAAATTCCAATCACCGAAACGGCTACATATTGTTAAAACGAACATGTGTTTTAGATTGTTTCGCCTAAATCCTGTTTTAGATTCAAAAAGCATTTTTCTGTGCTTTTGGCGGAAAAAAGAAATGCATTGGATGATGTTTAAAGTATCGCAATACTGCTTTCAATAATCCCGGATAATCCTTTAAACTAATTCCCCGTGAAAGGGCGGCCACCTGTAACGCCAGGTAAAAGCTGATTACAAAATTAAAAAGCCCAATGATGAAAATGCCCGTTATACAAGCAAAAAGTAATCCCAAAGTAATCTGAAAATCCACACCATAAAACCCCATAGCCATGTTTCCCGTACTAAAGGTAATGTGCCGGATATCAAACGGAAGACCCGTAATCTTTCCGAATAACCCTGCAAAGCCTAACATAAATCCCAAAATTATATTTCCTAATAAGGGCCCTAAGTTTCTTTCCAGGTACGAGGCAATACCATGTAATCGTTTTGCCGAAATTCTCTTTTTCAGTGAAGGATGATTTTCTATACGCAAGCCAATTTTACTTACTACAACCTTGTTATCGCCAAAACCCGAAATAATACCCGCCGCAAATAAAAACACACCTGTAATAGAAGCATACAAAAAGGAAAGAGAATAAGCCGGGTGTACCGCGCTGAGCAATTCCTGGCCCGCCTTAGGTTCAATGAAAGAACGGTGCATAGCAATACTGATAAGAAAAACCCATAACAACGTAAGCGGAAATACAACCAGCAAATTCCCGGCAAAAGATACCAACTGACTGCGCGAAACCATTGCAATAGTGGCAGCAAAATGTTCGTGCCGCGACCTGTCATCGCCCATGTCATCAAGTGAGGCGGCAATATATGCTGCGGTCATGGCTGGTTGCTTGGTAGCCAGTGTAAAGTGCAGCGCTTGTATTACCACAAAGCCTGTGGCATAAATCACCGAATAAAGCAGCGCCTCCCACAGTAAAGGCAGCCCCGCCTCATGGGCCAGCAATTTAATTATCACCATAAATGAAACCACTAAGCCACCACCACAGGCCGACAAGAAAAGCTCCCAATATTCGGCAGATGTTGAGGATATATAATGTTCGCCGGTCTTTCGCTTGTTTTCGGTTATACGGTACGATATCAGTTTTATATTGCGCGATATAAAATCCCTCAGTTTCTTGGGCTTTGTTTCAAGCAGAATTATATGGCAAATAAGGTCGCTTAAATTTTTAAACTCCGATTCAACATCCTCGCAACAAATTATTGGCAGTATCTGCTCCATGCGCTCAATCAATAATTCCAGTTTGCGCAGCACAAAGGTTTGGTGCAATGAGGTTCCATTGCTTTCTGCAGCTTTATCAATTACCGCAATATTTGCCCGGCATTGCCTGATCATTACTTTTATCTGGCCCATATCTTCAGCGGCCTTTTCAGCACTTCCCTCTTGCAGGTTTATGAGCAACTCATTTACCTCGCGGTTTTGTTCCATAAAAGGAGTAATCAACTCATCGTCTTTGCCCGCCCGCACATACACATCTTCATCCATTCCCAGTGCAGCGATCCGGTATGAAATTATTTTTACTGCATTAGTAAGCTGAACATTGAATAGTGCTAATATTTCCTTCTTCTCTTCTTCACCAAAATAATCCGTCAGCAGTTTAAAGGTTGCAAACAAGGAGACCAGCCTTTGATGGTCACCGGAATGATTGAAAATGCTGCGGATTATAGTTCCCGCCTCTTTTGGACTATGGAGATAAGGCAGAATTTTGTTTTTGATAATGCGCAGAGTTTCGTCAGTAAAAGATGCTCCCTGCGGAATACCACTATGTGTAAAAGCAACGGTAAAATCTGCATCCTTTATAAGTACAAGTAGTAATTGCTTAAATTCCAGAAATTCATCTGTTAATACTACCGGCCCAGGGGCTTCGCTGTTTGCCTCAACTGTTTTGGCGGAATACCTGATCTTTTTAAAAAAACCATTGATCCTGATAATTGCATTCTTTGCTTCGGCTGATAACTCCGTTGTATGTTGTTCGGGGGACATAATAATTTTTAACGGCGTTTTTTTTAAAAGATTTAGCGGCAATCTGACAATTGCTACTGTAACATCACAAGCTTACGTAAAGTTTTAATCAATTAAGGGCAATAAAAAAGGGGATGATCAAAAATCATCCCCTTGCATTTTAAATAAGGTTCTAATTATTTTTTAGCTCCACTTAAATTTGCTGGCTTAGTGCTAATTTCTTTCTTAATAGGGAAGTAATTGATACGGTCAGTAATAGGTTTTCCGTATAACTCAGGATGCAGGTATTTGCCCCTGTTGGCTCCCTTGTCCACTACATCAACATAACGGTGTACCTGTGCCCATGCATCATTTCTGATACCGGTAACCATCCAGCTAACCTTTACGTTAGGCTTATCGGTTTTAACTACAAACTGATTGTTCGAAATTTCTTTCAAAACAATAGCCTGTGCAAAAACTCCTATCGCCGTAAGCTGGTATCTGAATTCCATATTTTCAGCTTCGAAATAAGAAGGCAGACCAACGATAGCTTCACCGTTTGCATCGGTAGTTATATTTCCGTTGTATATGTTCATCATGTCAGGGCTTTCAACAAAACTGTGTACCAGGTATTTGTTAGCAGGGTCCTGTGGGTGATCTATTTTGAAAGTACCGCCTGTTTTTGACAATGTTCCAACAACGTTTACATCACCGTTAAAATAACCTGCCCAGTTATTAGCAGCACAATTAGGGCAAGATCCTGCATCACCCAATACACCAATACCCAATCCTATACTTGTATCCACTGAACCGGCTACACCCACATTTTGAGTAGTTGAAAGATGTGCAATACCGAAAACACCTGTATTTGAGGCTCCGGTTTCATTATCACCATCGGCAACACCAACCACACCATCATTTTCAGCAAATGAAGAAGATGCAAATGCCTGCACACCCATATTCAATGCTTCTGAGCTATCTGCAGAAGCAAACAATCCAACGTTTTCGCCATTTAAAGTATGGGAAATAGCGTCTGACTCAGTACCAAAGTTGCTTACTCCACCACGGGCAAAACCGTATAAACCAAAATTGCTTTGTGCGTTAGTTCCGTTCGAAAACCCTGAAACAGCATTCACAAAACCGTTAGTGCCTGAGTTGATTCCTCTAAATGCATAGTAAGCAGTGCTTGCAGTATTTCCGCCAGAAGCCTGTACATAATCAAGTATTGGATTGGCAGTTGTAACTGTACCAACAACCTGAAGTTTTGCCGTTGGCGTAATAGTTCCAATACCTACATATGTTCCGTTATCGAATATTTGCGAAATGCCAATAGCATTTGCACTTGTAAATTTGGCTACATAATTCGTTGTGCCTGTAAAACCGCCACCTGTGCCGGTAGGGCCTGTAGGACCTGTAATACCAACACCAGTAGCTCCGGTTGCACCTGTGGCACCAGTAGCTCCGGTTACACCGTTAGTTCCTGTTCCGGTTGCACCGGTAGGTCCTGTGGGACCCGTTGCACCACCATTTGCACCGCTAGGGCCTGTTGGACCTGTTGGGCCAGTTGGACCTGTTGGTCCGCCACCAGAACCTGTTGCACCGGTAGGACCAGTAGGTCCTGTTGCACCAGTTACTCCTGGTGTTCCGCTAGCGCCCGTTGCACCTGTTGCGCCATCAGCACCATTTGCTCCGGTTGCGCCTGTCGCACCAGTTCCACCGCCTCCGCCATTGCCTGCATATAAAGCGTAAGGAACGCTTAAAAGCTGGGAAGCTCCAAGATCAGTAAAAGTAGTTGCTGTACCAATTTCTATTTCCACCTGTAAATATTTGATACCACTTCCCCAGCTAACTAAAGAAAGGTTTCCATTGCTACCTATTTGAGCAGTAACCAGACCAAATTGATTGGTGCTTGCGTTATCAATTTCCTGGTATTCGTTGGGCCCGGTTGAGCTACCACTGTGAATGGTAAAACGCAGTTTAACTGATGAATTGGCAACTATGGCTCCCGATGCATCGCGCACCACAGCCTGGTAATTCATTTGTTGAGGAGGTGTTTGTGCCCTGCCCGCTAAAGCGGCAAACAGCAACACCGTAAATAGTAATCCTTTGTTCATGTACTTGATTTTAATTGAATTTTATAAATGGGTGATTAGTTAATTACCTGTAGTTTTTGAGTAAGAATATGCGTCTTCTCATCCTTAAATGAAGTAAAGGTCATAGTCACAAAATACATTCCCGCTGCAAATCGCGAAACATTGGTTTGTTGAACGGTTTTTCCGCTCTCATAATTTGCACTGTACAAATCGGATACCTTTTGGCCAATAGCATTATACAGAACTATGGATACCTTTCCCGGCTCAGGTAATTGAAATCCGAACGAAGTTACTTCTACTGCCGGATTTGGATAAACAACAAAAGATCCGAAATCGCTTTGTGTCAGGTCAAGCAAACCTAAAAAGTTGGTATCTGTTGGTTGCTGAAAACCCTGTGTAAGTATATTACCATTGGCGCTAAAGGTTTGCACCATTGTCATTTCACCTACCGTGTAAGATAAACTTCCGTTAGCGTTAGATGAAAAACCTCCTGTGCTTGAAATTACGGTTGGGGTTAGCATTTGAGCCTTCAAACCCGTAGATACAGCTACTAAAAGAATAAGATAAAATTTCTTCATGATATTTAAATTTTAGGGCGTTAAAATAAATATTTTGGAATTATACTTCCAAAAAATATTTTTAGACCGCTCAGATATGGTAAAAAAGAAAAACCTCCGCTTGTGGCGGAGGTTTTAATACCTTCTGAAATTTGCTTAAATCAATTATTTCTTCTTTTCTCCTTTGCCTGCATCAGAGTGAACAGGGGCCTTAACTATTGTAGCCGGACCACTTACTTCAGCCGATTTTGGCTTGGTTTCTTCTATATGCGTTTTTGCATAATCAATTCCTGATGTTTCAGGTTTGCCAAATTCTATAGGATGCATATATTTGCCTTTATCATCTCCTGTCTTTTCAACTTCTGCAACTACACGATGAGCGTTAGCATAAGCATCATGACGAATACCTGTTACCTGCCAGCTGATCTTTACATTTGGCTTATCAGACTTCACTTTAAAAGTATTGCTACCCATTTCTTCAGCAACCCACACCTGTGCAGGTTGACCAATTGTAGTAAGCTGGTAACGGAAATCCTGGTTTAACGCTTCAAAATAGGTAGGCATTGTTACAACTGCTTCACCATTAACATCAGTAGTAATGTTACCATTGTAAATGTTCATCATATCAGGGCTTTCAACAAAGCTATGGTACAGGTATTTGTTTTCAGGATCAAGAGGATGGTCAATTTTAAATGTACCGCTACCTTTTGATATACTTCCTGTAATCTGAACGTTGCCAGAAAAATAACCTGCATAATTAGTAGTGCCACCCGAAGCATTTCCGAATACGCCATAAGAGATTCCACCGGCAACCTCTGTAGCGGTTCCGTAAACTCCATAATTAACTCCACTAGCGTAGGTATTATGCGCCCAGCCATAAACTCCTATATAATTACCTTCTCCCTGAACACCATAACCATAATAACTTGAGTTATTTGGCGTAGACTGACCATAAATAGCTCTGCGATCCTGCGATGCACCACCGCTATAAACTACTTTTAAAATACCAGAAGTGCTTGTATTGGCATTAGTAGTATTACCGCTAATATAAACTGCTGTATCATGTGATGAAAAAACATCAAGAGCCGGAGCGTACTTCGTATTTACACCATAGCCATCACCAAAAATGTCAACGTTTCCTTCAAATTCAGCTGCAATCAGGTTGGTATCTGCAAACACTTCCAATGTAGGTGTTCCGCCAGCCATATTTCCGTTCATTGTTACAGTAGTTGTACCCGATGAAGTATTGTCTTTAGTTAATATTTGGGCTTCAAAGAGTGCGTTTGGACCATGCTTATATGAATAAAGGTTGGTTCCACCGCCGGTATTATTTATATAAACATCATAATTAGCTATACCCGCAGTATCATTTACAAATACCATATTGCTGAAACCACCAATTGGCCTGATTTCAAGGTTTGCACCCGGGTTATAAGCACCGATACCAACACCGCCGTTTCCGGTAAAGCTTACAAGATTGCCGGTAACGCTGTGGAATAAATTCATTCTTGAGTTAGCATCAGTTGTGTTATCAATATAACCTGCAAAATGCCAGTATTTATTGCCGCTGGCATTCGAAAACTGTAAACGCGCGAAACCACCTGTAGAATTATCACGCATTCCAATGGTTGGTACCGCCAAAGAACTTGTCGATCTAACATCCAGCGTTGCCGAAGGAATACTGCTTCCAATACCTACGTGGTAAGTACCCAAATCCACCGTCATTACTTTAAATCCAGAGCTTAAAAAATGCATACGGTCTACTGAATCAGAATATTGAATACCGTAATCGGGATATCCGGGTGAATGGGCCACTACCATTCTGTCAGGATTTCCAGTTCCCGACGGAAACATGCTTATCATAGGTACTGAGGTTGCTGTTGGATTTGCAAACTGGATCTGACCATTTGCATTAGCAAAGGTAATTGCACCGCTTGTTCCGTCTACTTTCATTAATTCAGCTACTGAGAATTTAGCTGATGGAGTCGTAGTACCAACACCTACGTTAGTACCATTATCAAATATCTGCGAGTTGCCAACGGTAGTTCCGTTGGGTGTAAATTTGGCCACATAATTCAAAGTGCCGCTTACTGTACCCGAACCCGCAGCGCCGGTAGGACCGGTAGGACCTGTTGCACCTGTAACCCCGGTTCCCGTTGCGCCGGTTGCACCCGTAACACCTGTTCCTGTTGCACCAGTCGCTCCTGTAGCGCCAGTGGCTCCGGTCGCACCCGTTGCCCCACCACCACTACCAGTTGCACCGGTTGGACCAGTAGGTCCTGTTGCTCCTGTTGCACCACCACCACTACCAGTTACACCTGTTGCGCCCGTAGCGCCTGTATTACCTGTGGCGCCCGTTACACCGGCTCCTGTTGCACCTGTAGCTCCTGTTGCACCAGTTACCCCGGTACTACCGTTAGCACCAGTTGCGCCGGTTGCACCGGTATTACCTGCCGGCGAGTTAGCCGCATATAAAGCATAAGGAACGCTTTGTAACTGCGAATTACCCATACTGGTGTATGAAGTTCCGCCAGCCGGGTCTAATTCAACCTCAAGCCATTTGCTTCCGGTACCCCAGTTGATGCTGCTAAATGTACCACTGGTAGCCGTACCAGTTCCTATAACCCAGCTAAACAAGCCAAGTGCGTTAGTAGTTTGACTGCTATGCTCCTTATACACCACTGTACCTGAAGCAGAGCCGTCACGTATTGTAAATTGAAATCCAACAGACTGGTTGGCCAAAACAGAGCCTGACGAATTGCGGGCTACTGCCTGGTAATTGATGCCTTCCGGCGCTTGTGCTCTTATTCCTGCCACCATAGCCAGAAACAAGGCGATTGTTAAAAATAGATTTTTTCTCATTGGTCTTAATTTAGGGTTGAAAAAATAATGGGGTTACTTAAGTATTTGCAGTTTTTGAGTAATGATGTGTGTTTGTTGATCTTTAGCAGCAGTGAAGGTCATTGTCATGAAATAGATACCCGAAGCAAATCTCGATACATCCGTTTGCTGAACAGTTTTTCCATTCTCATAATTGCTGTTGTAAACGTCTGAAACCTTTTGTCCAAGATCATTATACAGGGATATCGAAACCCGCCCTGCTTCTGGTAATTGAAATCCGAACGAAGTAATGTCTACAGCCGGATTTGGATAAACAACAAAAGAACCAAAGTCAGATTGAGTGAGGTCCAACAGGCCCAGGAAGTTGGTATCTGTTGGTTGTTGAAAGCCTTGCGTAAGAATATTGCCGTTGGCGCTAAAAGTTTGCACCATTGTCATCTCGCCAACCGTGTAAGACAAACTTCCGTTGGCATTAGATGAAAAGCCGCCAGTACTTGATATTACCGTAGGTGTAAGCATTTGAGCCTTCATAAAAAAAGGCGCCGCCAACACGCAAAATATGAGACAAGTTTTTTTCATGTTTTTCGTTTTAAGTTAAGTAATGTGGTTAATGGGTATTAGTTAAAATTCGAATTCTTATTGCCCTATTTTGTCAAAAGCATCAATACGAAACCTTGCCGGGTACCGCCACAAATAAATTCTACTTCAACTGTTAAAGCAATCCGATTTTTTTGAAAAAAAAGGTTTCCAACGTTAGGTTTAAAGAATCCTTCCATACGCACAAGTCATTCCGAGCGGCCTTTGAGCGTATTTCTTTATTTAAAATTACAAAAAAACAATAACTCCAAAGTATTTGTTGCAACAAATTATATCAACATAAACCATAAAAAAAAGGCCGGCAAAATTGCCGGCCTTTTTAAATATTGCTTTAAAAATCAACTACTTAGTTGCCTTCTTTTCTTCAGTTGGCCATGTTTTTTGAACCGGCTTCACTGGTGCGTGATTTGCGGCAGCTGCATTTTGTTTTTCTTTAGCATGTATTGCAGCATTGCGCTCGTTCATTTGAGCAACGCGCTCTTCGTTAGTCATATTAGGCTTAGCATTAACTGAGGCAGTTGTTGTTGTAGCTGCTGTAGTGTTTTGAACCCTTGTGTCTTTTGAAGAAGGCGCTACAACCTTATTAGAAGTCTTGCTTACAGGCTTCTGAACGTTTTGTGCCTTTTGTGCTCTTTGCTTTTCAGCATTTGCACGTATAGCCGCTTCGTCTCTTACAGGCTTAACGGTTGCTACATGTGGTTGAGCTGAAACCGGAGTTACAGTCTTTACCTCTGCGGTTTGGGTAGCTTTTTGAGCAGGTGCATTAGACTTTTGTGGAGTCATCATAACTCTGTCTTTTTTAGCCTTAGCCGTAACTTCTTCCGAACGCTTTTTCTGCAATTCGGCTGTTTTTGCCTGGCGGGCTGCTTTTTCTTCAGCTATTTTCTGATCAACCGAACGTGAATGTTCAGCAGCAAAATTTTTGTTACCAGCACCTTTTAAAGAAGCTTGAGTAACTTTTGCATCCGCTTGCTGTGCGTTTGCAGATAAACCCAGAGCAACTATTGCCATAAGGGTTATAAAATTTTTCTTTTTCATAATTTATTTTTTTAAGCAGGGCCCGCGGCCCTGCCCGGTTTAAAAATTTTAGTATACTTTATGACCTGAGAAAGTTGAGTAATTAACATTAGAGGTGCCTGCAATTTCAGTACTTCCGCTAAAATTCAATGCCACAATATTCACTTTGTCGCCAGCAGCTAATTTAATGTCCAAGCTGATGCTATTGCTGAATAACGAAGTACTTGAAAGAGTTGTATTAGCAGCAACTTCTCCAAAATTTATATCGTTCACGGCAATGTATATATCAGATTCAACACCGTTCGCTGAAAATGTTAAATAATAAATGTTAGCCGAAAAATGGTAAACACCTGAACTTGGTGCAGTATAAGTTCCTGTGCTAGCATCGTAGTTTGCACCATCATCAAATACTACATTATCATAAACTACAGCAGTGCTTGTTCCATCCGGTACAGTAGCAAAACCATCATTTGCCTGGAATCCTGTGTTTGTAGAAGGATCAGTAAGAGCCCCTACTGGCTGCCAGCTAGCGTCGCCACCAATGCTGTTTGCAGTTAATACAAAACCAGTTGCTGCGGTACCATCATTAATAGTTACTTGTCCGTTTACAATAGTAGCACCATCAAATTGACCAGCAACTGCGCCGGTTCCATTAGCCTGACCCCAAACACCAATGTTAAAAGCTCCATCATTAGTAAAACCAGCCGAACCGAGAACACCCACGTTACCTACACCCCCACTGCCTTCACCATCTAAGTAACCGCCAATGTTGTATGCAGCTGCACCTGTTGCAAAGCTGTAGAAACCGTAATTGTTAGCAGTAGAAGCACCAGAAGAAGTAGCCATAACACCTACACCATAAAGTCCTGCCCCTGTGTTATCACCAATTACACCATAAGAAATGGTAGTGCCTGAGTTGTTTGACAAACCATGTAAACCTGCTGCCTCAGTAAAGGCAAACATGTTTCCGAAAACACTACTGAAAGAGCTTCCCGGGCTCACAGAAGTAGTTCCGCTCAAACCGGTTGAATAAACTGTACCGGCGTCAGCTTGTGCGTTTGCATAAGCTACAGGAGCTGTAATACCAATACCAACCTGTCCACCATTGTTATTGTATATAGTAGAACCACTTTGTGTCCAAACTGAATTGATCACGTTTGAAGGATCAATAGCAATTCCTGTTCCGCCAGTGTAAGTAGTACCTAAAGCGCTAAGATCCTGCCATGAAGTATATCCACTTGCATCAGAAGTAAGAACTCTGTTAGAAGCCTCTGTGCCATCCTGAATTTGAAGGAAACCAAGGAAACGTGCTGCGAAAGAATAAGTTCCGCCTGATGTATCTAAGTTTTCAGCAACTAAAGCCGGGTTAAAGAAGCTATTGTTATTAGCCCAAACACCCGCGTCATTACCGCTACCATAAACACCATAATCAAAATTAGGTGCAGCTTGTGTACCTAACCAGCCCAAACCTGAAACACCTACACCATAGTTATTGCTTCCATTGTAATGTCCGTACACACCAATTGCCTGGGTACCCGCACCGGTTGTAAAAGTATTGTTGTAACCTTCAATCGTGTTTGTTAAATCAGCCGAACCATCGTTTTCGCCATAAATGGCTCCGGTAGCATCGATTGTTAACGCTTCAAACTGATGAGTAGGTGCAGCTGAATTAACACCAATGTAATTTGTAGCTATATCTACAGTTAACGCATCACCCAAAGCCGGGTTATATATATGCATGTTATCGTTAACACCACCATAAGTTCCTATAAGCCATGCATCGGTGCCTGAACCGCTTGCATAACCAGTTCCCCACCATACGCCACCTTGGCCGCCTGCAGATGCTCTGTCAATCAGAACTTCTGAAGCACCATTACCTGTAATAAGGAAATTAGCATAATCTGTTGCATCCATAAATTCGAATGGCATTACAGCTGCTCCACCAGTTCCTACACCTACATAACCACTGTTGTTATTGTAGATATCGGTGTTGCCGGTAGTACCGTTAGTAGCAGGTGCCCAGTAGCCACCGCCACCGCCGCCACCAAGTGCGCTAAGGTCCATCCATTGAGCATTACCGTTAGCATCTAACGAGGCAAGTACTCTGTTTGTAGCTGCTGTTCCGTCATTAATAGTAACAGAACCGTTAAAGAGTGCTGCTACAACGTTAGTGCTGGCATCAACTTCCAAAGTTGGAATTCCGGTGTCCATATTACCAGTAACAACCATTGTTGATGTGGTAGAACCTGTATTGTCTTTGTTAATAACAAAAGACTCATCAAATCCCCATTTGTTAGATAATAAAGAATAACCACCACCACCGTTATCAATACTCAAAACTGCCTGAGGGAAGCCAATATTACCTAAACTGTCATATAAATGTACAAGGTTCTGTCCGAATATTTCATTTACAGAAGATACTTCGAAAAGAGCACCTGGTGTACCTGTTCCAATCCCTACGTTACCGTTAGGATCAATAGTGAAATCAGCTCTTGGACCAGCTATAAAGCCATTTTGAATAACAAATAAATCCGGTTGCCAAACGCCTGAGTTGTTAGCGTTATAGATTCCTGTTACAGGAGCACCGTTATTACCTAAACCAACTACAGCCAAGCCATTTCCTGAAAGGCTACCGGCAAATACGCCGTTAAACAAAACATTGTCTTCAACTTCCAGTTTTACCTGAGGAGCTGCAGTACCAATACCAACATTACCTGTGTTATTATTAAAGATATCCGTTCCGTTTGGAGCGACTGTCCAAACAGAATTGATAGTATCTACATTGAAAGAAATACCTGTACCTGGAACATAAGTAGCTCCGGTTGCACCAGTTGGGCCTGTAGGACCAGTTGGGCCTGTAACACCATCATTTCCGGTAGCACCTGTGCCTCCATCGTTACCAGTTGCTCCTGTAGGGCCTGTAGGGCCATCATTTCCAGTTGCACCAGTAGGGCCGGCTCCTGATCCTGTTGGACCTGTAGGTCCGGTAGGGCCAGTGTCACCAGTTGCTCCTGTTGCACCAAATCCTGTTGCGCCAGTTGCACCGGTTGGACCATCATTTCCTGTAGCACCTGTTGCGCCAGTTGCTCCACCGCCTGATCCTGTAGCACCTGTTGGGCCTGTTGGACCTGTATCACCAGTAGCGCCGGTTACGCCGTCATTACCTGTTGCGCCTGTAGCACCATCGTTACCAGTTGCACCGGTTGCGCCAGTTGCACCGCCACCTGAACCTGTTGGACCAGTAGGGCCTGTAGGACCGGTATCACCAGTAGCGCCGGTTACTCCATCATTACCAGTTGCGCCTGTTGCGCCATCATTTCCTGTAGCTCCTGTTGCGCCGGTATCACCAGTTGCACCTGTTGGGCCACCACCTGCACCTGTTGGGCCGGTAGGACCTGTTGGACCAGTAGGTCCATCATTACCAGTAGCACCAGTTGCTCCGTCATTTCCGGTAGCACCTGTTGCGCCTGTTACGCCATCATTTCCTGTAGCACCAGTTGGGCCATCGTTACCAGTTGCGCCGGTTACACCGTCGTTTCCGGTTGCACCAGTTGCGCCGGTTACTCCATCGTTTCCACTTGCACCGGTTGCGCCGGTATTTCCATCATTACCGGTAGCTCCTTGCGAACCCTGAGGTCCGGTAGCACCGTTTGCACCAGTTGAGCCTGTTGCGCCGTTAGCACCAGTGGCTCCTGCAGGACCTTGAGCACCAACCGGACCCTGAGGACCTGTTGCGCCTGCTAATCCCTGAGGGCCTTGTGGGCCCTGAGCACCAGTTGCTCCTGTGCTTCCTCCACCGCTATTAGCAGCAAACAAAGCGTAAGGAACGCTAATAAGTTGGGAAGTTCCCATATCAGTAAAGTTGCTTCCACCTGAAGGATCTATTTCTACCTGGAGGTATTTTCCACCACTACCCCAGTTAACCGCTGCCAGGTTGCCTGTACCACCAATAACCTGGGTGATAAGACCAAACTGGTTAGTTACAGCTGTATTTGTTTCCTGAAATACAACCGGACCTGAAGTAGAGCCATCATGTATCTGAAAACGAACCGTTACGTTTGTGCCGCCCGGTAAAGTAGCCCCCGTAGCATCGCGAACTACCGCCTGGTAATTCATCTTTTGGGGTGCTTGTGCCATTGCTCCGGTTAGGGCGGAGAAAACAATAGCGAGAAGAATTAGTAATCTTCTTTTCATGTG
>JAQBNQ010000295.1 GCA_028288545.1 Bacteroidota bacterium | reverse complement strand
ACAAAAACGACCAACCGCATTAGTTAAGTTCAACCTTCACTTTCAAAATTTCCTCGTTCAGTTCCACCTCGTCAAATTCGTTCAGGGTATCTACCAGCAAAATTTCTTTCGCTAATATTTCGTTGCTGATATACTCCTTGAATTGCGAAAGCGCCAGTTCGAAGACCTTATTTTTTACCACCGAAACCTTTATCCTGTCAAGCACCTGAAAATCTTTGTCCTTGCGCAGGTTCTGAACTTTATTCACAAATTCGCGGGCGGTACCTTCGTTGCGCAGTTCCTCGCTTATCGTTACATCCAATGCAACAGTAACCGGTCCCTCGCTGGCCACTAACCAACCCGGAATATCCTCGCTCAATATTTCAACATCAGCAATTTCAAGATTAAAATTGTCGCCATCAAGATTTAAAACAACAAGGCCATTTTTTTCAAGCTGTTGCATATCTTCGTGCGTAAAGGCGGCTACTGCTGCCTGTAGCGCTTTCATTTTCGAGCCCACCTTTTTTCCAAGCTCGCGGAAGTTGGGTTTTATCTTTTTCTTTACAATGCCTGATGTGTCGCTGATATATTCAACAGCCTTAACGTTTACCTCGCTCAAAATGTAGCTCTCCACCTTCATCAACTGCTCTTTCATCTTCTCGTTCTGCACCGGTATCATTATCTTCTGCAAAGGCTGGCGGACTTTTATTTTCTCTTTCTTTCTTAACGACAAAACAAGCGAACACGTTTTTTGCGCAAGTTCCATCCGGTCCTCCAGGTCCTTATCAATTTGATTTTCATCAACAGGCGTAAGCAGGGTAAGGTGAATTGATTCTGTTTTCTCCCCTTCGCCGCAGTCATTTAAACTCCTGTATAACCACTCTGTAAAGAACGGAGAGATAGGACTCATCAACTGCGCCACAGTATTTAAACACTGATATAGCGTTTCATAAGCCGAGGCCTTATCTGCACTCATCTCTCCTTTCCAAAATCTTCTGCGCGATAAACGCACGTACCAATTAGATAAATGCTCATCCACAAAAGCCTCAATTGCACGGGCTGCTTTAGTAGGCTCGTAATCCTCATAAAAACCGGTTACATCTTTTACAAGCGATTGCAATTTAGAAAGCACCCAACGATCCAACTCAGGTTTTTCGGCATAAGGAACACGGGTGGCTTCATTAAATTTCCAGTTATCAATATTGGCGTAAAGCGCAAAGAAGGAGTACGTATTATACAGTGTACCAAAATGCGAGCGAATAACATCCTGTAATCCCGCAAAATCGAATTTCATATTATCCCATGGGTCGCTGTTGCGCATCATATACCAGCGCGTCGCATCGGCCGAGTATTTAGTGATAGTCTCAAACGGATCTATCATATTGCCTAAACGCTTGCTCATTTTATTGCCATTCTTATCCAGCAACAAACCGTTGGAAACAACATTTTTATAAGCTACCGAATCAAACAGCATCGTACCCAGTACGTGTAAAGTGAAGAACCAACCTCTTGTTTGATCCACTCCTTCGGCGATGAAGTCCGCTGGGAATTTTCTTTCGTTCCCAAAGGGTGGGCCTGTGACTCCTCCGGGGGCTTGGGGCCCGCCTTTTCCGAAGGGCCAGTGCCACTGTGCGTATGGCATAGCCCCACTATCAAACCAAACATCAATCAAATCGGAAACGCGTTTCATCGGCTTTCCGCTTTTTGAAACGAGTACTATTTCATCCACTAATGGTTTGTGTAAATCCACCTGGTTATGAAAAACTTCTTTTTCAATAATGATGTATTTGTTATGGCCCAGTTCTTTAGCCTTTACAACTTCCTCATAAAGCTCATCAATCGAACCAATGCATATCTGCTCCAAACCATCATCGGTTTTCCAAATTGGCAGAGGTGTTCCCCAATAGCGGCTGCGAGATAAATTCCAGTCCACCAAATTTTCGAGCCATTGTCCAAAACGTCCTTCGCCGGTGTGAGCAGGTTTCCAGTTAATGGTTTTATTCAACTCAATCAGTCTGTCTTTTACAGCAGTAGTTTTAATAAACCAGCTATCCAGAGGGTAATAAATAACCGGCTTGTCGGTTCGCCAGCAATGGGGGTAGTTGTGCTCGTATTTTTCTGTCTTAAACAGGTTGTTCTCCAACTTCAACTTCAAAACTATCAGGTCGTCTACACTTAGGTATTTATCCAAATGCGGAATAATATCTTTCAGCTTTTCCTTTTGCTCATTTACCTCTGCAAATTTTTCCTCGTCCGTCAGGTAAGCCTCTTTAATATACTTGCCGCCTAAAGGAAAAACCGGGTCATTTACCTCTTCAACAAATTTTCCCTGCTTATCTACTAAAGTAAGAGAGCCAATGCCATTTTGCTTGGCTACTTTAAAGTCATCACTACCAAAAGAAGGAGCAATATGTACAATACCAGTTCCATCAGTTGTAGTTACAAAGTCTCCGGTAACCACTCTAAAAGCATCACCCTCCGCTGGCTGACCATAAGGCAATAACTGCTCGTAACGGATACCCTGCAAATCGCGGCCATGTGCAAGGTCGTGTGTCGATTTCAGTTCAAGATTATTCCACTCAAAGGTTTTTTCAAGCAGATCAGCGGCAAGTATTACACTCACTTCTTTTTTGCTGTAAAAATTAACGGTCTTTGCTTTTACATAGCGAACACCTGGGCCTACCGCTAAAGCAGTGTTAGATGGCAGGGTCCATGGCGTAGTGGTCCAGGCCAGGAATCTTATATCTTCATCATCGCTGTCAAACAAAAATTTACTCTTATCATCCTTTACCACCTTAAACATGGCAATGGCCGAAACATCCTTTACATTCTTATAGCATCCCGGTTGGTTCAATTCATGCGAACTAAGTCCCGTACCCGCAGCCGGCGAATATGGCTGAATCGTATATCCTTCATACAGCCATCCCTTATCGTACAACATTTTAAGCAGGTTCCAAAGGCTTTCTATATAGTCGTTCTCGTAAGTGATATAAGGATTCTCCAGGTCAACCCAATAGCCCATTTTCACGGTCAGGTCATTCCACACATCGGTAAAGCGCATTACATCTTCGCGGCAAAGCTTGTTGTATTCAGCCACCGAAATTTTAGTCCCTATATCCGCTTTAGTGATGCCCAATTGTTTTTCAACGTTCAGCTCAACCGGTAAGCCGTGGGTATCCCATCCGCCTTTTCTTTCCACGCGGTAGCCTTGCAGCGTTTTAAAGCGGCAGAACAAGTCCTTAATGGTACGGGCCATTACATGGTGAATACCCGGTTTGCCATTAGCCGAAGGCGGACCTTCGTAAAACACAAAAGCTTTATCAGCCGGGCGTGATGAAACGCTCTTATTAAAGATATCCTTGTCTTTCCAGAATTGAAGCGTGTTTTGCTCAATAGCCGGAATATCAAGTTGCGTGAATTCGGGGTAGCCTTTTGTACCCGGATTTTTTTGTTGCATAAGGTGGGCGAAGATATTATTTAGTGCGGAGACTTTGTAGGCTGATAGGCCTGCATTTATCCCTCCCCTGTTTTAGGGGAGGTTAGGAGGGGTAAAAAGCCCATAAGGAAGCACAGATAGATACTTTTGGATAAACCATAAAAGAGCCATTCCCTTAAAATTTAGCTATCAGAAGCGCAATGTTCCGTGCGGGGCGGTGTCTTTTTCCCCCTCCGGGGCCTTTATATTCACTTTTTTCTTATTTTTATACACTACCCCTTATAGATACCCATAGCCCTAATGAAAAAACTAATACCCTTTTGCCTGCTTACCTGGCTGCTGGCCTTTAGCGGAGGTTTAAAAGCCCAGTACGTAACCATACCCGATGCCGTTTTTGTAAGCTGGCTGCAAAGCAACGGCTTTGCCGGCTGCATGAATGGCAACCAGTTAGATACTACCTGCCCAACGGTGTTAAGTGCAACTGCAATGAATTGCTGCTCTGTGCACATCCGCGACTTAACTGGATTACAGTATTTTAAAAACCTAGATACCCTAAATTGCAGCTACGATTCACTGACTACCATACCTGTTTTTCCACCGCTGCTCAGATTTATAAATTGCCAAAGTAACTACCTTCAGAATCTGCCTATTTTGCCTTCCAATTTGACTACTCTATATTGCAATAACAACCCACTAGGCAACCTGCCTGCTGTTTTGCCTGCTACTTTGAGTCGTTTGGATTGCTTTCAGAGCCAACTAAGCAGCCTGCCTAGTTTGCCTGCCAATTTGACTTTTTTAGCTTGTCAAATCAACCAGCTTAGCAGCCTGCCTGCTTTGCCCTCTAATTTGGATAGGTTATATTGCTCTTCCAACCAACTAAGCAGCCTGCCTGTTTTGCCTGCTGCTTTGACTTATTTGGCTTGCAATGACAACCAACTTAACAGCCTTCCTGCTTTGCCCTCTACTTTGACTACTTTAATTTGCTATGACAACCCACTAAGCAGCCTGCCTGCTTTGCCTGTTGCTTTGAATGTTTTAGATTGTCATTACGGCCAATTAACCAGCCTGCCAACTTTGTCTACTAATTTGATTACTTTATATTGCTCAAACAACCAACTTAACAGCCTTCCTGCTTTGCCCTCGAATTTGCGTACTTTGGATTGCTCTTTCAACCAACTGAGCAGCCTGCCTGCTTTGTCTGTTGCTTTGACTTATTTGGATTGCCATAACAACCAATTAAGCAACCTGCCCACTTTGCCCTCTAATTTGACTACTTTATATTGCTATAACAACCAATTAGTCAGCCTTCCAGTTTTGCCTGCTACTTTGAATTATTTGTATTGCTATAACAACCAACTAATCAGCCTGCCAACTTTGCCTGCTACTTTGAATTATTTGGATTGCCATAACAACCAATTAAGCAACCTGCCCTC
This sequence comes from Bacteroidota bacterium, assembly GCA_028288545.1. GTDB lineage: Bacteria > Bacteroidota > Bacteroidia > Chitinophagales > LD1 > Bog-950. The sequence goes on along the minus strand of JAQBNQ010000295.1, from coordinate 468 downwards.
TTTGCCTTCTAATTTGACTAGTTTATATTGCTTTAGCAACCAACTAATCAGCCTGCCTGCGTTACCCGCTATTTTGAATGTTTTTGATTGCAGCGGTAACCCTAACCTAAGCTGCCTTCCGGAATTAAAAAAGATTGTGACTTTTTATTTTTCCGGCACCGCTATTACTTGTTTGCCCAATTATGGGATTGTAACAGGCAGTTACCCCCTGTTAAGCAGTATTCCGCTTTGCGGTATTTTTAACCCAAACGGCTGCCAACCTTTCTGGAATGTGAGCGGGCAGTGTTTTTACGACCATAACAGAGATTGCCTTTTTGATGCTGCGGATGTGGGAACTAATTATGTAAAAACACAATTATACAGCAGCGGCAATCTTATTCAACAAACTTTTAGTGGGGGCGAGGGTTTTTATTCATTTGATTCGGTGCCCAATAGTGCTTATACCGTAACGGTTGATACCAGCAATTT
>JAQBNQ010000293.1 GCA_028288545.1 Bacteroidota bacterium | reverse complement strand
AAAGTAACGTTGCCAAGGCTATCATACAACTGTCCGTTTACAACAAGTTGCGCCCGGTAAAAATTCCCAAACCCAGCAGGGTCCTGAAAAATGCAACGGATGCGATAGTTTGAATCTATACTACCGTTGGCGTTAATTACCTTGTCAAATATTTGAACTACGCTGTCAATCTCTACCGGTGCGGGCATGGTCGAAACGGCATCGTATTCTACTCCATCGGTAAATACTTTTAAAGTATAAGTTTTGCCTGGAATACCCGCTAAGCCTGATGCTGTGTATCTGCCGCTATCTATTTGTATGAGAGTATCCGTAAGCCCTGCATTATCCGTAATAACAACAGTGGCATTTGTAACGGCAGGATAGTTGCCGGGTGTAAAATAACTGCCGGTGCGGGTTATCTTAACCGTATCGCCGCCGGGCTGGTCCGTCATGTAAGCTTCTATCACCACTTTGCTGTTGGCCGTGTTAAGGTCGATATTAATAACCCTTTGACAAGCCGAAAAGATAACGGCTGTAGTAACTATAAGCAGTAACAAGCGGAGTTTGTTCATACTTATAAAAATTTGAAATTATAAGTAATAGAAGGAACCCAGCGGAAAAGTGAAAGCGCCACGGCCTGGTTGTTGGCAGGATTTTTTGGATCCTGTTGAAAGTTTATGGAGTACACATTTCGCCGACCATAGGCATTGTACAAAGACATATTCAGGTTGTGTTCCCAACGCTTATGTTTTTTTAGTTGAACTGTGGCTCCAAGGTCTAAGCGGTGATAATCCGGCATCCGGTAGCCATTGCGCGAGGAGTAATATGGTACTGTAACGGAACCTACCTGGTAGCTTCCACTGGGGAATGTAACAGCATTGCCCGTATAGAAAACCCACACTGCAGATACGGTCCATTTTTTATTGATGTCGTACATAGTTACGATAGATAGCTCGTGGGTACGGTCTTGTTTTGCATAGTATGGAGTGCCGCCATCAATATCCGGAAACTTGCGCTGGCTGCGGCTCCAATCGTAACCCACCCATCCGTGAATTTTCCAAATGTCGAATTTAACCATGGCTTCCACTCCATAGGCCCATCCTTTGCCAAGTACTACCTGCGATTCAACATACTTGTTTAAGATCAGGTCAGCACCGCTGGCATAGTCGATCTGGTTTTGCATGTACTTGTAATAAGTTTCGATAGAGGGCTGAAAGGCTCCATGAAAAAAGTTACCAAAGTAACCCAGCGCCACCTGGTCGGCAATTTCGGGCTTAACGATTTTGCTTGTTGGTATCCAAAGATCTGTAGGGTTGGTGGATGTGGTGTTACTTAACTGGTGCAGGTACTGGCTGTTTCGGTTATAGGAGATTTTGATGGAGTTATGTTCGTTGATGATAAAATTCATCGAAACACGGGGTTCAACATTTACATAGCTAACAATAGGCTGAGCATTTTTGTAAATGGATGAATCTGTCGGGCTCCCGGTTTCGTTGTCATATCCGCCGTAAGTGGTTTGCGAACCAATAGCAGTGAATATTGAAAGACGAACACCGTATATGATCTTAAAGAAGGGCACAATAGTTTGTTCGTTGGAAGCGTAAACTGCATTTTCAAAGCAGTGCGATCTTTCTACGTTCCTTTTAATAAGGCTGTTGTCCTCGTTAAGAGCCGTTATTTGCCCCGGAATAAAGGTGTGATAGATAATGTTGAATCCGAAGTGTAAAGTGTTTTTGCGGTTGGGATAAAATGTAAGATCTTCCTTTAGGTTAATATCCTGCAGTCCCGAAAGAATAGTAGCCTGGCTGGTATCCTGCCCTACCAGGATCTTATAATTGTAGTTGTTGAAAATAAAGCTGGTGTTGGAAAAAAGCTTGTCGTTAAAAATGTGGTTCCAACGGGCGGTGGCTGTAATGTTGCCCCAGTTTAAACCAAAGCGGTTATCGAAGCTAAAAACATCGCGGCCAAAGTAACCCGATGCAAAAATACGGTCGTGCTCACCTAAAGTATAATTGGCTTTAAGATTTACATCGTAAAAATAAAGGATACTGTTTTTTACTGTGGGATTGCTGGATAGTTTGGCAAACAAACCCGGATATGCAAAACGCCCCGAAGCAATAAACGAACCTTTACCTTTTTTAAAAGGTCCTTCAACAGTAAGGCGCGAAGTAATAAGTCCTATACCTCCCGAAACACTATAGTTCTGGTCGTTGCCATCTTTCATTTTTACATCCACCACAGAAGCGAGTCGACCACCGTATTCCGCAGGCATTCCACCCTTATAAATGGTTACATCCTTAATGGCATCCGAATTAAAGGTGCTGAAAAAACCAAGTAAGTGACCTGTATTATAAACCGGCGCCTCATCAAGCAACACCAGGTTTTGATCTGCTCCACCGCCACGCACATAAAAGCCCGAGTTACCTTCGCCGGCAGATTTAATTCCCGGCAATAATTGCAGGGTTTTCATAATATCCTTTTCGCCAAAAAATACGGGTATGTTTTCAATGTCCTTTACCGTCATGGTTTCGGCGCCCATTTGTGCCGAGGTAATATTTTTGTTGCCTTTATCTTTATCGGCTTTAATCGTTACCTCGCTGATTTGGTGAGTTACCTCGCCCATGCCGATATTGATTGTAGTATCGCGGCGAAGATCAAACACAATAACTTTTTTGCTATAGCCAATGTACTGCGCTATAATAGTATCATGACCGGCCGATAGCGTAAGCGAATAAAAGCCGTAAGCATTTACACTTACACCGTTTTGAGGATCGGTTGAGGAATAGACCACGGCGCCCATCATCACCTCGCCATTCTGCACATCTTTAACCGTACCGCTTATGCTGTATTTTTTTTGGGCGAAGCCGGTTGCACTGGCAAGGCATAGAAATAACAACAAAAGGTATTTGTACATGGGTGCTAATTAAAAGCGAGCGAAAATAAACGAAGTATGTTCAGCTTTATTGCTAATTAAGGTTAAGCGCAACTGTTTCCACTTTACGGTTTTCGGTTTACAGTTGAATGCAATATTCGGCCTAATCAGGCTTGAAAAGGAGTTTCTGCTTTAGGTAGTTTTAGAAATCCGTGATTTGATGGTAAGCTGTTGGCTATCAATATAATATAACAAAATTTTACTTGCAAATTGGCCAAAAAGTAGAAACTCTGTTTTTGGATTAATTATTCCTTATCCAGCGTAACCCGTTCAACAGGGTGGGCGGTCATTTCCTTATACTTCTCACGGTTTTTAACGATGTCTAATCCTGTAAAAATGGCATTGCGCAGCGAGTCCCCGTTAGCGATATCCTTTCCGGCGATATCATAACCTGTTCCGTGGTCGGGCGAGGTGCGGACAATATTTAAGCCGCCGGTATAGTTAACTCCTGTTCCAAACGAAAGTGTTTTAAAAGCCACCAGTCCCTGATCGTGATACATGGCCAGCACCGCATCAAACTTGCGGTAGTGATGAGCGCCAAAAAATCCATCAGCCGAGAACGGACCTACTACGATCATTCCTTTTTCCTTAGCACGGTTAACTGCCGGCGCTATGATATCTTTTTCTTCCTTACCAAGTAAAGAATTATCTCCTGCATGAGGATTTAATCCCAATACCGCAATGCGCGGCTTGCTTATCAGAAAATCCTGTTTAAGCGATTGGTTTAAAATATCCAGTTTGCTTAAAATAAGGTTGATGTCAATTTTACTTGCTACATCTTTTAATGAAAGATGATTGGTAACAAGGCCAACCCGCAGATTGTCATCAACCAATAGCATCATTGAATTTTCATTACCTGCCGCTTTGGATATATATTCTGTCTGTCCCTTAAAATCCGGTTGATGTACGCTGATAGTGCTTTTATTTACCGGGCCGGTTACCAGTACATCAATATTTCCTGCAATAAGGTCTTTAATGCCCTCATTTAAACAAAGCATAGCACGGGTGCCAGCCTCATTAGTCATTTGCCCCGGCTCAATTTGCGCCTGTTCTGTCCAGCAGTTAATAATGTTCGGTAACTTCGGATTCAAAGTGCTTGTGTCCTTTACTTCCTGCACATTAAAATTCTGTATTTTAAAATGCTTGGCGTAAAACGAAATAATGCTCTTCTGTCCATATATCACCACCGAACAAAAGCGAAAAATGCGTTCGTCCTGCAGCGTTTTAATAATTACTTCCGGGCCCACGCCATTATAATCGCCTATGGTAATGCCTACGTTATATCTTCTTTCTTCCATTATACAGGCTTAATAATTTTTCAAAAAATCAATGATCATTCTAACTCCAACTGCAGTTCCGTATTTACCACGGTAGCTGTCTTCCTTCATCAGGTAAGCAGTTCCGGCAATGTCAAGGTGCAGCCATGGGTAATCGGTAAAGTGTTCCAAAAATTTACCTGCGGTAATATGTCCTTCTTCGCCGGGGCCTACATTTTTTATATCCGCTACATCGCTCTTTATCCAGTCGCCATATTCATCCCATAACGGAAAATGTATCAGACGCTCGTAAACATTATCGGCGCTGTTTTCCAGTTTCCTTTTTACAACATTGCCGGCCGTACCCATGTACGCAGTTGCTACTGAACCAATAGCCCTAACAGCGGCACCGGTAAGCGTTGCAAAGTCAATAACCAATTCCGGGTTGTATTGTTTAGCGTAGTGTAATGCATCGGCAAGTATCATTCTTCCTTCCGCGTCGGCGTTCAGCATTTCAACGTTCAGGCCGCTCATCATGGCAACCACATCACCAGGTACATAAGCGTTCATTCCGGGGCGGTTGTCAGTTGCAGGTATCAATCCAATTAAGTGAATTGGCAGTTTAAGCGTTGCTACTGCCTGAAAAATTCCCGCTACAGCTGCAGCGCCGCTCATGTCGCACTTCATCATGTCCATGCTATTAGGCGTAGGCTTTAAGCTCAATCCGCCCGTATCATACACAACTCCCTTACCCACTAAAACAATGGGCTTTTTATTCTTTTTCCGGCTTGGTTTGTATTCTAAAACGGTAAAGGTAGGTGGGTCAATGCTGCCCTTATTTACGGCCAGCAATCCACCCATTTTCAGGGCTTCTATCTTTTTCTTATCAAAAACTTCAACGGTAAAACCGTTGGCAGTACCTGCTTTTTTAATGTCGGCACTCAACTGGGTTGCAGTAAGATAGGATAGGGGTTCATTAATAAGATCGCGCGAGAAGAAATTCGCTGCAGTTAGTTTAGATATCTCTTCCAGAGTTTTTTTATCAACCGATTTTGAATCTACATGTAATGTTGTAAAAGTATTTTCCTTTTTGTCTTTGGTTTTGTATTTAAGAAACTGGTAGTTACTCAAAGCGAAGCCTTCAACAAAGGCGGGCCCAACTTTAACTTTGCGCGATGCATTAAAAACAGAGGCTTCGGTAATTTTACGGCTATTCAAAAATTTGTTGAGGGTGTAACCTGCTTTACGCGCTTCTTCCAGTATTTTAAACTCCTCTCGGGCCGAGTCAATCTTAACAATGCTAAGCAACTGGTTACCTGCTGTTTTTTGATAAATGTGATTTACCTTATTGTCAAAGAAGCTTTGGGCCGCATCTGTATCTTCCTTTGATAAACCAAGCGTGGATAGCCTGGTGGCATTATCAATCAGAATTATTTGGTTGTTAAATTGTTTGTAATCTTTACAAGTGGCTAGTAACACGTTCATAAACTGGGTTTAGGGCGGCTAATATAGTTAAAACATAATAGCCACCTCTTCCCCGCCTCTCCAAAGGAGAGGAGCCAATACCAGATCACTTTGTAAGCTTATTTTAGTATGATATACTTGTCTTTAATTCCTCCTCTTTGGGGAGGTTAGGTGGGGTAGGCATTTCATTAATCTTATTTTTATGCCGTGGCGGATAATCATTTAAAAAAATCATTAGGGCAGCATTTTTTGAAGGACGAGGACGTGCTGATGAAAATTGCCGCTGCTATTGGCGATATGAGCCCTTTTAAAACCGTGGTGGAAATAGGTCCCGGTAAAGGGGCCTTATCCAAATATTTACTGAAAGCCAAACCCGGTAATTTTTATGTAGTTGAGTTGGATGACCGCTGGGCCGAATTTTTGAAGCAGGCTTATCCTTTATTAAGGGGAAAAATAATCAACGAAGATTTTTTGCAGACCGATCTTAGCTTTATGCAATACCCGAGCCATTTGGTGGGTAATTTTCCTTACAATATTTCATCGCAGATAGTTTTTAAAATGATTGACCACAAAGATGTGGTGGAGCAAATGACCGGTATGTTTCAAAAAGAAGTGGCGGTTAGGATAGCTGCAAAGCCGGGCAGTAAAGATTATGGAGTGATGAGTGTATTAGCCCAGGCTTATTATGATTGCCAATACCTTTTTGATGTTCCGCCCGAAAGTTTTGATCCGCCGCCAAAAGTAATGTCGGGGGTAATTCAGTTAAAGAGGAGAGCGACAAAAACGCTGAATTGCGATGAGGACTTTTTTAAACGGGTAGTAAAAACGGCCTTTAACCAGCGCAGAAAAACAATGCGAAATAGTTTAAAGGAAGTGACCAACAAAAAAGAGGTTCTTACAAATGAAGTATTCAATTTGCGGCCTGAGCAGCTATCAGTGCAGCAGTTTGAAGATTTAACCAATCTTATTCAAAAGTCGTGAGCAGAAAGATACTTATAACGGACGAAATGCATCCTCTTCTTGTTGAGGGACTGGAAGATGATGGTTTTGACGTGAACTACCAGCCCAAAATAACTCCTGCACAAGTGCTTGCTTCTATAAAGGACTATGAAGGCCTGGTGGTAAACAGTAAAGTATATGTAGGAAAGGAAATGTTGGATAATGCCACTCAGCTAAAGTTTGTTTGCAGGGCCGGCTCGGGGCTGGAGGTAATAGATTTGGATTGTGCTAAACAAAAGAATGTAATTGCCTTTAATGCTCCCGAAGGCAACCGGGTTGCAGTTGGCGAACATGCGTTAGGAATGTTACTGAACCTGATGAACAATCTTTCTAAAGCTGATGCTGAAGTTCGCAATTACAAATGGCTTCGGGAGGATAACCGGGGGAATGAACTTACAGGAAAAACGGTTGGCTTAATTGCCTACGGAAATAATGCGCAGGCATTTGCAAAGCTATTGCGGGGTTTTGATGTAAAAATACTGGCCTACGATAAATACTATGTTGGCTTTACCGACAAATATGTTACCCAGGCCCCGCTACAACAAATATTTGATGAAGCGGATGTATTGAGTCTTCATTTGCCCCTAACGGCCGAAACTTCCTACATGATTGATTACAAATTTTTAAGTAGTTTTAAAAAGCCTGTTTGGTTAGTCAATACTTCCCGCGGCAAGGTGCTCAACACGACCGACCTTATACAGTGTGTTACTGAAGAAAAAATTATAGCCGCCGCGCTGGATGTGTTAGAGAATGAAAAAATCGGTGATTTGAATGAGGCGGAGAAGTTGGTATTTGAACAGCTTATCGCCAATAAAAAGTTTTTTCTTACCCCACATATTGCCGGTTGGACACATGAAAGCAAGAGAAGAATTGCAGAAGTACTCCTTTATAAGATTAGAAATATTTATAATTAATAATCCGTTCTGTCGTTTTTTTGTGACAGAAAGATGACATTTATTATTTGACATTCACTACTCCCTGCGCTTAACTTCACACCGTAGTTTAAAGTGTTTGCGATAAGTTTTGACGATAAAAATAACAGGGGTTACCAAGACTTTAACAACTCGTTAACTATGTTTGCCAAAAAAATCTATTTTTGACCGCTTTTGGTTTAAAGGCCCATATAAATTGCGTATGAAGAAAATACTTACTCTGCTTAGTTTTCTTATCTCGGCTTTCGCTTTACAGGCGCAAAACGGGGATATTTCCGGAAAGGTAGTTGACGACAACGGTGAAGGAATACCGTTTGCCAACGTTGTATTAGTTGATACTAAAGGTATAAGCACCGGAAGGGGTGTACAAACCGATTTGGATGGAAACTACTCCATTAAACCGCTTACGCCGGGTAAGTATAATGTACAGTTTTCGTACACAGGGCTTGCTACCCAGGTAACCCAGGGGGTTATCGTTAACTCCGACAAGTCAACTTTTATTGACGCCAAAATGAAGGTTTCTTCAAAGGAACTGAAAGAGGTGGAGATCACTTCATACCGCGTTCCGCTTATCGATCCGGGCAAAACCTCATCGCAAAATACGGTTACTGCCGATGAAATTGCCACTATGTCTACCAAAAATATCAGCGATATCGCGGCCACCACGGCAGGTGTCTTTCAGTCCGATCAGGGCGGAGGTCTTAATATTAAAGGAGGACGTAGCGAGGGCACTCAATATTATGTAGATGGTGTAAAAGTAACCGGGGTACCAACCTTGCCGGCTTCATCTATCGAACAGTTACAGGTAATTACAGGTGGTATCCCTGCCAAATACGGCGACGTAACAGGTGGTATCGTTAACATCACTTCAAAAGGACCTTCCAGCGATTTCCACGGCGGTGTTGAGTTTCAAACAACTCAGGGCCTTGATGCGTATGGCTATAACCTTATAAACGGAAACCTTACAGGTCCTATCTGGAAATTGAAAAAATCAAAGAAAACCATCATCGGTTTCTTCGCCGCTTTTGAATATTTGCGTCAAAAAGATCCAAATCCTTCTGCTATTGGTATCTGGCAAGTACGCCCTGCTAAGTTAGACTCACTGAACCAGTTTCCGCTTGTAAAGAAGCAAACTGCACAAGGGTTTAACCTGGCTACCGAAAATGTTACTATGGCCGATATGTTCAAGCAACAGGCTAAACCTAATGTGGTTGAACAGAACTTTAGAGGAAATGCACGTTTGGATATTCGCCCGGCTGATAACTTCACTTTATCTTTTGGGGGATCAATAACTGACAGAAAGTACCACGACTGGGTAGAACAGTATACCTTATTTAACTCGGTAAACAATCCTTTATATAATGAATTGGATTGGAGAGTGTACGGACGTTTTACGCACAACATTCAAAGCAAGCAGTCTGAAGAAGATGAGAAAGCAGGTAAAAAGAGAAAAGCTTCTGCATTCCAAAATGCTTACTACTCTATACAGGCAGATTACGAAAAGTACTCTGTAAAATTTGAGAACGAGAACAACGGATTCAATCCGTTTGAGTATGGTTACATCGGAAAATTCAATGTAAAGAAATCTCCGGTATTCAGTTTTGATACCTTCCTTATTGGTAACAAAATTTACACAGGCTTTAAACAACAGGGATACCAGGATACAGCTATTGCCTTTACCCCGGGAAATATCAACCCCACAAGTACAAGGTTTACGCAACAATATTATGAGTTGCTTGGTGCTACGCCTGATGCCAACGGAACTTATGAGGTGTATGGCGATAACAATACAAACTTCACATCTAACATTAACCAGATTCAGCAAAACCAGGCTTTGGTTAACGGACAGCGTTCAAACATTGTAAATAACATTTGGTTTAATACCGGCCGTACCTTTAACGGTTATGGTAACACCAGCAATAACGACCAATACCGTGTTCGTTTAGAAGGTGCTTTTGATATCTTAAAACCAGGTGCGCCAAGTCGTAACAAGCACTCGTTTGAGTTTGGTGTGGAATATGAACAAAGAATTGAAAGATCTTACCAGGTAAGCCCACTGAGTATCTGGCAACGTGCCCGCGATATCACCAACCTTCAGTTTACTAATGTTGACAGGAACAATCCTATCTTCAGAATTAACGGATCAAACTACGCATGGAACGATCCTAACAGACCTGCTTTTGTAAGCACTGATACCATTTTATTTAACAGAAGTGCCGACCCTACCTTGCAAAGTACCTTTGATAAGAATTTGAGAAAGTCTTTAGGACTTGCAGTTGGCGGAACAGACTTTTTGAATGTTGACGAATTGAGCCCAACCCAAATGAATATCAAAATGTTTGCACCGGATGACCTGAATAAGGATGGTTCCAAAATCGTATTCTACAAAGGGTATGATATTTATGGCAACGTATTAAAGAATCAGCCTTCATTTAATGACTTCTTTACAAAAAAAGATGCTGATGGAAACCTGATACGCGCTATTCCGGCTTTCAGACCAATTTATACAGCCGCTTATATTTCCGACAGGTTCTATTTTAAAGACCTTACGTTTAACGTAGGAGTCCGTTTCGATAGGTTTGATGCTAACCAATCTGTATTGAAGGATCCGTACTCTCTGTATCCTATTTATACTAAGGGAGAAGTAACTGCTCTCGGATCAACTAACGTTACTCACCCTTCTGATATCGGGGATAATTTTGCTGTGTATGTTGACAATAGCAAATCACCGCAGTCAATCGCAGGTTACCGTAACGGTGGAACATGGTATGATAAATACGGTAACGAATTACCAAGCGGTACTGCCGTTGCTAAACTTTCAAGCACTGGTGTTATCCAGCCTTACCTGAAAAACCCGAATGAGGACGTTAAGAAGCCCGATAACTTTGATCCAAGCGGAACTTTTGAATCGTACAAACCGCAGTTGATTGTAATGCCTCGTTTGCAGTTTTCATTTAACCTTACCGACCGTGCTTTGTTCTTTGCTCACTACGACATCTTAGCGCAAAGACCACCATCTGCACAGGTTGCAATGGACCCTACTCAATACCTGTTCTTTGTTGACAATATTGGCGGCATCCTTAATAACCCTAACCTGAAGCCACAAAAAACTATTGACTATGAATTAGGCTTTAAGCAAAGAGTAAGTAACTCCGCCGCCTTCACCATCTCCGCTTTCTACCGCGAATTCAGAGACCAGATACAGGTAGTTAAGATCGTCAACTCGTATCCTAAAGATTACCTGACTTATGGCAACGTTGACTTTGGTACAACCAAAGGATTTACATTGGATTTTGATATGCGCCGTACTGCTAACTTTACGTTAAAGGCTAACTACACCATGCAGTTTGCAGATGGTACCGGTTCCGATCCTACAACGCAGTTAAGTTTGGTAACATCAAACAATCCAAACTTCCGTACCATTAACCCTTTAAATTACGATTCGCGCCATATGGTTAACCTGAACTTAAGCTATAGCTACGGCTCGGGCAGCGATTACAACGGACCTACTATTAAGAACAGGCAGATATTGGCTGACGCAGGTGTCAGTTTGCAACTTACCGGAAGATCAGGAACACCTTATACAGAACAGACCGGTGCAACACCTGAAGGCTTACAAGGCCAGGCCAGCAAACCTGTTACAAAAGGTTCTATCAACGGTTCAAGATTGCCATGGTACTTTAGGGTGAACATGAGAGTTTGGAAAGACTTCTCATTTATGGTGGGCAAAAAGAACGACAAGGTTGACAACAAGCGCAGGCTTGATCTTGAAATATACCTGCAAATACAAAACCTGTTGAACACTCAAAACGTGGTGGCGGTTTACCGTTACACCGGTGTGCCTAACTCCGATGGTTATATTAATGACCCGTCCAGCTTACCACAAATACAGGGAGCTATTAACCCACAGGCATATAAAGATCAGTACGCTGCTTACATAAACAGACCAGGTAATTACAGTTTACCGCGCCGTATTTATTTGGGTGCAGTATTCAGTTTCTAAAATATTAAAACAGTAGTTGAAGTGAAGAACCTAAGAGAAAATACTAAAGGAATTAAAATGAAAACCATGAAAACGATTTCATTAAACATTACGCTTTGCCTGTGCCTTTTACTGGCAAGTGTTGTGGCCAACGCAAAGGAGGATGTCAATAAGCCTACCCGAACCAATTCGCACATTTCATTTAAAACTGATGCGGGAAATTGTGTTGCGTCAACGGCCCAGTTTGATATAGATATTAATAACGTACGTGCCCGTTTGCTTGCCGGTGGTGACACATGGTGGAATTTCAGCGAACCGAAGTATGAGGTGCCTAAAGGTGATGGAACGCATCCTTTATGTGCAATTTTTGCCGGTGCAATATGGATATCCGGTCTTGATGCGGGTGGTAACCTGAAATGTGCAGCACAGCGTTACCGCGCTTCGGGTAACGATTACTGGCCAGGACCATTGGATGCCAGTGGAAACATTAGCCCCTCAACCTGTAGTGAATACGATCGTCACTTTAACGTTTATGGTGCTGACATTGCAAAAGCACAGTCTGCTTATTTGCAAAATCCAACCGGCGTAACTTTGGCTGATATCCCTAAAGATGTATTGGCATGGCCGGCTAAAGGCAATCAATATCTTGCCGGCGACCCAACGCTTATTGGCCAAACTTATAATGTTACTGATAACCTGGCTCCTTTTAAAGATGTGAACCACGATGGTGTATACGATCCTTTGAAAGGTGACTATCCCGTTATTCCATGCCGCAACGGTGAATCGCAGGCTTATGCCGATCAAATGGTTTTCTGGGTTTTTAATGATGTAGGTAATATCCATACCGAATCAAACGGACAAAGTATTGGGGTACAGGTAAACTCTCTGGCGTTTGCATTTCAAACAACTGATGAGATTAATAACATGACTTTCTATAATTATGAGATCGTCAACAAATCGGCTAATAAATTATTTCAAACCTATATTTCGCAATGGGTGGATCCGGATCTGGGTTGTGCATTTAACGACCGCGTGGGTTGCGATACTTCAAGAAGTCTTGGTGTGTGTTATAATGGTTCATCACCTGATAACGATTGTGTAAACGAACACGGTTACCTGGCTCAATTACCGATAGTGGGTGTTGACTTTTTTGAGGGACCTTTGAGCGACAGTGGTGCTCAGTTAGGCATGTCATCATTTGTATATTTTACTAACGGAGCTGCTTTTGCAAAAAGTGACCCCTTAACGGCTCCGCAGTACAGGAACTACCAAACTGGTTTCTGGAACGATGGTACACCGTTTACAGCGGGCAATACCGGCTACGGTGGTACAACTCCCACTAAGTACATTTTCCCTGGTAACCCAAGCGATGGTGCTGCCTGGAGTGAGTGCAGCGTTTCAAGCATGTTACCTGCCGATGACAGAAGATTTGTTCAGTCTTCAGGACCATTTACACTAACAACGGGTGTTTCGCAGTTTGTTACAGTAGGGGTGGTTTTTGTTCGTCCAACAGGTACAAACGGCGTGGGATTATGTCCTGACTTTAATACCACCATTGGTCCTGCCGATGATGAAGCCCAGGCCTTGTTCAATACTTGTTTTAAATTATTGGATGGTCCGGATGCTCCAACTTTACAAATTCGCGAATTGGATAATCAACTGATCATTAACCTGCTTAATATTTCTCCTATATCCAACAACATTGGTGAAGGCTACAAACAGGTGGATGGAAAGACGGAAGAATCAGTACATGAAATACTTGCAGGCCATGGCGATTCAACCTATACTTTTGAAGGGTACAAATTGTACCAGCTAAAAAGTCCTAACGTTTCGGCGAGTGATTTGGAAGATCCTACAAAGGCACTATTAGTTGCCCAGTGCGATGTTAAAAACGGAATAACCAAACTGATCAACTTTATTAAAGATCCTACGCTTAACCTGTTCATACCAACATTAGAAGTGGACGGTGCCGATGCCGGAATCACTAATTCGTTTAAGGTAACCACCGATCTTTTTGCAACCGGTAAGGATAACCGCTTGATTAACCACATGACCTATTACTACACGGCCGTGGCTTATGCTTATAATGACTTTCAACATTACGACCAGGAAAATCCACAGGCAAAAGGCCAGTTGATTGAGTATTTGCAAGGCCGTAACAACTTTAAAGTGTATGATGCGGTGCCGCATATTCCGGATCCTCGGAATGTTGGAACCATCCTGCATTCTCAATGGGGCGATGGCGTGAATGTAGTGCGTATTGAAGGACAGGGTAACGGTGGTAATAATCTTGACCTTACGCCCGAAACTATCAATGATATTCTCAATTCGGGCTTTACAGCTTTTAAAGATACTTTGACTTATGTGAAAGGTCTTGATCCTATTGGTTTCCAGATCACCGATCCGGTTAACTTAAAGGAAGCTGATTTTGTGCTGCAGTTTTTGGTAGATAGCGGTGCAACTGACACAGCGTATTTACCTTTGGATAGCAGAACTTACTGGAAGTTAACTGATGTTACCAACAACGTGGTAATAGCCAGCGAAAGGCACCTTGACAGACCATATCAGCAACAAATAGTTGACAGTAACAGGAATGATTACGGATTCTCTATAAAACTAGGTACCCCGGCACCGGTTGACACTTTGCCAGCTGGTTACATTGATCCAAACTCGCCACCGCGGTTTATTTATGGAACGGATGTTACCAAGTCAAGTATTACCTATCAAAATCCTACCCAACCATGGCTTTCGTTTGTGCAGGATCAGGGAACCAATACTGTTACCAACTGGATCCGTTCAGGTATACAGGATTATGATCCGGGTAGCCAGTCAAGCAGCAGGGCTTTTGCAACTGTATTTGACGACAACTGGTATTGGGTTGGCCCGGGTAACCCGCCAACTTACCCTCATGGCCTGTTTGATGACCCCAATCATATTTTCGATAATATATTGAATGGAACATGGGCTCCGTATTGCTTAACTGCCAATTACTCACACAGGGATGCCGTGGCGCCTGCGCCTCCTTATGTTTACGGTCCGGGATTTAAGTGGTTACAATACGGCGGCAAGAATTCGTTTTTATATGCTCCACCCCAAAATACGCTTGATAAAGTTGCCAGTGTTGATATTGTAATTACTCCTGATAAGAGCAAATGGACGCGCTGCGTGGTTTTTGAAACGGGTGAGGACGAACGTGCTACGCTTGGTAATGATATTTTCCCACGAAGCAGTTCCAACAGTAACCCGGTAGCCGGCGACGGAGCGTTGAAGGGGCAGATAAGAATGTCGTACTCCAAAAACTGGAATAATCCGGTAACTAAGGATTACCTGGTAACAGACCCTAGTGATATTGGCCGTTCATGGTTCCCCGGTTATGCAGTTAATGTTGAAACCGGTGAGCGTTTAAATATCGGTTTCGGTGAAGCTTCAGAAGTACCGGATCAGAACGGCGCGGATATGTTATGGAATCCTACCCAGGATGTTTACGACCCCGTTATTTATCCTTCGGCTACAATACCGCAGATACCTTACTTTGGTGGAAAACACTTCATTTACGTTTGGGATACTAAATATGATGGTGGCGATTCTGCGCAACATGTTTTGCTATCCGGTTATGATAGTATTACTACTGTGCAGGAGCACCTTGCGAAATCTCAATATCCTGTTTATCGTGACCTGATGTGGACCTGTATCCCTGTTCTGACCCCTGGCTATACCTTTGGCACCGATGCGAGTAATGTCGCGTATATTCCACCTGCTGAAGTAACCGTTAGGCTTAGAGTTGATAAACCATACACCCGCATGTTAGCTGTTG
The DNA here is from genome assembly GCA_028288545.1 of Bacteroidota bacterium. GTDB lineage: Bacteria > Bacteroidota > Bacteroidia > Chitinophagales > LD1 > Bog-950. The sequence goes on along the minus strand of JAQBNQ010000293.1, from coordinate 18,572 downwards.
ATCCATCACCGGGTGTTGATTCGCTGCCACGTTATATGTTTAGTACCAAAGGCCTGGGCGCAACCGAAAACAACGTTACTGTTGCAAAGAGTGCACTTGACCTGATACGTATTGTACCCAATCCATACCTGGCATATTCTGCTTACGAGCCGGATGCAAACACCAGCACGGTTAAGGTAACCAACCTGCCTAACAATTGTACTATTACCATTTATTCATTGGATGGAACTATCATCCGCGTACTTAACCGTTCTATCGGTGTGGACCCTGCTACCAATAAAAAGGTGGAGATCAGTGATGGTACCGATATACAATCTGTAAATGTTGAGAGCACCGTTGACTGGGATATGAAAAACGATAAGGGAATTCCAATTGCCAGCGGCATTTATCTTTTCCATATTGAAGCACCAGGCCTTGGCCAAAGAACTTTGAAATGGTTTGGAACCGTTAGACCAGCTGATACATCGAACTACTAAAACGACATAAAGCAAGATTATGAATAGAATTCTAATAGTATTGACCTTAGTTACTTTTGCCGGAAGCAGTGTTTTTGCCGGTAACCCTGACCGTAGAGGAGAAGCAGGTGCGTATGAACTGGTGATGAATGGCTGGGGCCGCTCGTCAGGTCTTTGGAGTATGAACTCGGCAAATGTACAGGGCATTGAGTCCGAAAGGATCAATGTGGCCGGTATTGCCTTTACACCTAAAACTGAAATAGAAGCTGCTTATACTTTGTGGCTACAGGGTTCGGGTGTGGGTGTTATTCATGCCGGTGTGGTGCAAAGTTTTAAAGAAACCAATGCGGTCGCCTTAAGTATCCAGGCGCTTAACCTTGGCGAAATTGAAAGAACAACTACTCAAAACCCTGAAGGTGGGATTGGTACTTACAAGCCAACATTCATCAACATTGGTTTATCTTATGCACGTAAATTTTCCAACAGTATTTCGGGTGGTGTTACTTTTCGTTTAATTGAAGAGAACATTGGTAACCTTAACGCCTTTGGCTTTTGCATTGACGCGGGTTTGCAGTATGTAACCGGACCAAAAGATAATATCCACTTTGGGGTTTCTTTACGCAACGCAGGTACACCGATGATATTTAAAGGCGATGCGCTTTCAACCGGAACAAGCATTATTTCAAGTTCAACCTATACTTTAACAGTAGAGAATAAGGTGAATAAGTTTGAGTTGCCTACCGAATTGAATATTGGTGCTGCTTATGATTTTTGGATGGGAAAAAAGAAAGAGTTAAAGCCGAAAATATTTAAGCAGGATTTTCGCTTAACCGCTTTAGCTAACTTTACCTCAAATGCCTTTGGTTACGATTATTATGGTGTAGGATTGGAGTTTGGCTTTAAAGAAATGTTTATGCTTAGGGCCGCTTACCGTTTTGAAAAAGGACAGTTTAGCACCGCTACCAGGTTAGATGCTTACACAGGTTTAGCCGCTGGTTTAACAGTTGATATACCGTTTAAAGAAGGTGGCCCACGTATGGCTGTAGATTATTCATTCCGCGCAACCCAGCCTTTTGCAGGAACGCATAGCATAGGCTTGCGCTTTAACTTGTAATTATTACTTTTGCATTATAGCAACGTTAAGACGTCCCTGTTACAGGGGCGTCTTTCCTTTTTAACCATTGTTGAACATGCCAGAACTGTTTAACCTAAAAATCCGATAAAATGTCCGACATATTTTACATGACCAAAGAAGGTTTGGAAAAACTTCAGGAAGAGGTGAAGTATTTGAGAACAGTAAGAAGGAAGGAAATTGCCAAAGCCATTGGCGAAGCCCGTGAGAAAGGTGACCTGAGCGAAAATGCCGAATATCATGCCGCTAAGGAAGAACAAGGCCACCTTGAAGCAAGGATAGCTGATATGGAAACCAAACTTGCCAACGCCCGCATAATGGACGAAAGCAAGCTGGATACCTCAAAGGCTAATATTCTTTCAACCCTTGAGGTGTTGAATAAAAAGGTTAACAAAAAAATGACCTTCACCCTGGTTAGCGAGGCTGAAGCAAATCTTAAGGAGAACAAGTTATCTGTTACATCCCCTATTGGCAAAGTGCTGCTGGGTAAAACCGTGGGCGATAAAGTTAAAGCGATAACCCCGGGCGGCGAAATCGAATTTGAAATACTGAAGATTAACCTTTAGTCCTGTAAAAATATGGCCAGCATATTTACCAGGATCATTAATGGCGAGATACCCTCTTACAAAATAGCGGAGGATGAAAATTATTTTGCCTTTTTAGATATCGCCCCTTTGGCAAAAGGTCATACCCTGGTGGTTCCCAAAAAGGAAGTGGATTATCTTTTTGACATGGACGATACCTTACTCGCGGGCTTAACTGTATTTGCTAAAAAAGTGGCCCGTGCTATTGACCAGGCCGTTCCGTGTACACGGGTTGGGGTTGTTGTAATAGGTCTGGAAGTTCCCCACGCACATATTCATTTGATTCCACTTAATTCCGTTAAGGACATAGACTTTGGTCGTCCCAAGTTAAAATTGGAGAAAGAAGAACTTGAGAAAATTTCGGATGCAATAAGAAGAAAACTTTAAGCAGGATTTCCCCATCAGTTGGAAACAATCTCTGTTCAAGTTCCGAAGAAAAATCACTTTACCCGTTTTGGATTTTGTTTGACAAAGTCTGTCCAGCCCGTATGTTTTTTTCCGGCGGCTGTTGGAATTTTATTTTGGAAATGATGGCACACTGCTGCGGCAAGTCCGTCTGTAGCATCTAAAAATTTGGGTTGCAGTTCAAATTTGCAAAGGCGCTGAAGCATGGAGGCCACTTGTTCTTTACTGGCATTGCCATTACCGGTTACAGACTGCTTTATTTTTTTTGGTGAATATTCAAATACTTCCACATTGCTTGTAAGGGCTGAGGCGATTGCTACTCCTTGCGCCCTCCCTAACTTCAACATACTTTGAACATTTTTACCAAAAAACGGGGCTTCAATGGCGCAGTAGGAGGGATGGTAATTTTCAATCAGTCCTTGTACCTTCTCATAAATTATCTTCAATCTTTCAAGATGATCTTCATATTTTGAAAGCTGAACAACACCCATACTGATAAGCTTGATCTGCTGCTTTTCTATCTCAATAACGCCATAGCCCAGAACAATAGTTCCGGGGTCGATACCCAGTATGATATTTTTTTTGTCGCTCAAAACTTGTTCTAATATAGAAGGAATTATTTTCTACCACCCTTCCGTTTGTAAAAGACCTTAGATTCGCTTTGATAAAACTAAAATTGAAACGTCCGATCCTTTTAGTGCTTAAGCTGATTCTGTTTATCCTGATGACCTGGTTCATTGCGAATCAGCTTTTCATTAAGAACGACTTTAAAACGCAATACAGTTATTTTCTGCTGAATTTAAAACCGGAAAGAGCCTGGCTGTTGATACTGGCGATATTAATGATGCCTGTTAATTGGGGGCTTGAAGCTATTAAATGGCGGATGCTTCTAAAGACCAAAGCTTCTTTCAGCAACCTCATAAAATCTATCGTTGCCGGCATTACCATCGGTTTTGTAACGCCCGGCAGGAGCGGAGAGTTTGTTGGCCGGGCCATGTTTTTGGACGATGACAATAAGGCAAAAGTTTTTTATCTCAGTAGCATTGGCGGACTTGCGCAAACGGCGGCCTCACTGCTTATTGGTATACCGGTGGTGTATTTTTGGAGGGATGTTCCCTTTTTGTTTGGACTTGTTTTAGGGGCAGCAACTATTTACCTGTTCCTGTATTTTAGATTTGATTTGTTGAACAAGCTTATTACCTCTGTGTCTTTTCTTAGAAAGTATGGCCTTGTTATTGAACATAAAGATTTGCCGGCAATAGGTACCCAATCGGCGGTGCTGTTGCTGTCGGGCATTCGCTTCCTGGTTTATTCATTGCAGTACGTGGTGCTCCTGGTTTTCTTTGGAATCAGTGGTGGTTTTATAGGGCTTTTGCTGCTGTGGGTACATGCCATTATTTTTTTGCTGGCGCAAACTGTTTCGCCTATGATGCCTTTGCTGGATATAAGTGTTAGGGGAGGAATAGCCTTACTTGTTTTTAAAGGTTTTACGGATAATAATATTGCCGTGCTTTGCTCGGTAATGTTAGTGTGGTTAATTAATCTTGTGTTGCCCGCATTGGGTGGGTATTTATTTATTTTGAGAAAAAAATAGCGATGCTTTTTACCGACGAATATTATATGAAAATGGCTTTGAAAGAAGCTGTTTACGCTTATGAAGAGGATGAAGTGCCGGTGGGGGCCATTGTAATATGCAATAACCGCATTATAGGCAAAGGCTATAACCAAACCGAAAGACTGAAAGACGTTACGGCCCACGCCGAAATGATAGCCATAACTGCCGCTTCCAATTATCTTGGCAGCAAGTTTTTGGAGGAATGTACCCTGTACGTAACCCTGGAACCCTGCCTGATGTGCGCTGCCGCCTTAAAATGGGCCCGCATATCGCGCCTGGTATACGGAGCCCGCGACCTTAAAGCCGGCTATAGCCTTACCAGCAATAAGGTACTACACCCAAAAACGGAGCTAACCATTGGCATAATGGAAAACGAATGCGGCAGTCTGTTAACCGAATTTTTTAGAGAGAAGAGAAATGGTTGATAATGGCTCGTCAGGGTGAGCGTAGCCGAACCCCACAACTTCTTAAAACTTTTTACATTCGTTCTCTGTTTCTAATACATCATTTTTAAATCTAAAACCTAAATACTATGGCATTTACATTACCAGCACTACCTTATGCGTTTAATGCGCTTGAACCGCATATTGACGCAAAGACAATGGAAATTCACCACGACAAACATCACCAGGCTTATGTTACTAATCTAAATAACGCAGTGGCAGGTACCGAGTGGGAAAACAAATCGCTTGAAGAGATACTGGCTAACATCTCAAAACTTGCACCGGCTGTTCGTAATAACGGAGGCGGGCACTGGAACCATTCTTTCTTTTGGAAAATAATGGCCCCAAACGCTGGTGGCGCTCCATCCGGCAAAGTTGCTGAGGCTATCAACAGTTCTTTCGGTAGTTACGATAAGTTTAAAGAGGAATTTACAAAAGCAGCTACTACCCGTTTTGGTTCAGGCTGGGCATGGCTTATTGCAAGTGGCGGAAAACTGGTCATTGCTTCAACTCCTAACCAGGATAATCCGCTAATGGATGTTGCTGAGGTTAAAGGCACTCCAATATTGGGACTTGATGTGTGGGAACATGCTTACTACCTCAACTATCAAAACCGCAGACCTGATTACATCGGCGCTTTTTACAATGTAATTAATTGGGAAGAAGTAAATACCAACCTGGCAGCGGCGAAGTAAGTCCTCCTTTTAATCTTGCAAAAGGGATATAAAACCTCCATCTGATCAAATTAGGCGGAGGTTTTTTTATGCCTGTTGTGTTGTTTTGACCAAAAAGTGTTTTCTATTAATAGAAACAAATAGAAACGCACATATTGAATAAAAAATGCAATGAATTGGTTTTCATTTTGTTGCAGACGTACATATTTGTTTTAAATTAAAGTGTATTTTCTAAGTAGAAATACCCATTTCAAGGAGGTATGCGGCAAAAAATGTACTGACAAAAAAGATAATAGCAGTTTAGCTTTAATATTACTTAATGGCGTTCTCCAAATAATCGGTATCACCTTTTATCAAAGCTTCCAGTGCTGCAACTGCCTTTTCTTTTTCTTCAACCGTAATGTCAGTGCAATAATCGGGGACAAGTTTTTCAACAAGGCCGAAGAAAGATTTTTTATTGCGCGGGCGCTTGTAAAAAATCATATATTCTGTTACCGCAGTTTCTCCCAAAACAGAGATACATATCCCACTCTTTGTCTGTACATTTTCAAAGGCCAGCGAAGGGGAATAACAAATTTCTTCTTTTTTCGCAGCATTCATTTTCTTTAAATGCTCATCAAAAGGAAAGGAATTGAACAACCCAACTATTTTGTCAGGCGCTATGGGTCCAAGCTCAATTACATCGGGTTTTAAAGGGTCGCAAAAGTTGTGTGTGAAGTTTGGCATGGTCAGGTTCGTTCTATTGATACAATCAATGGAATAAGGAAGTGGATCAAATTTTAGCCTGTTCTTACGTTGGAGGACATAGTTAGAGTATATGAATTAAGTATTCGCACTACCTGAATTTTTCAACCATTTCCGCCATTCAAAAGGAGTAAGCTCGTTTTTATAATAAAGATGTGCCAATAAACGTAGAAAGGGGAAACCCGCTGCATCTGTTCTAAATGCGATTTGATCTGCTTTTGAGTTTATAAGCTTATCGCGATACTCCTTTAATGTTGCAGGGAAACCTTCTACAAATGCTTCAACATAGTACGCGTTATCTGCATAGCCGTCAAATATCTTTTGTTCAAAATCCATTCCTTTAAGTGGGTGTGGAATCTGTAAACTTAGCTCTTTATCAAACTTGTTTTTATAACGACCATATACATACTCGTGGTTTATAACGCTTATAAGTTCAAATACGGTAGGAATAAGAATGCTGGTTTTGTCAAGATATTCATTTGGCTTTTTTTCTTCGACGCTATATTCAGCAAGGATTTTTAGATTGGTTCCTAGCATGGGATACCTTTTAGCTACTGATTTGACTAGAAGAATATTATCTAGAACATTTATTAAGTAGTTTGCAATAAACGCTAAATGCGTTTCTAGTATTTCTTCCTCTGCAAAGAATAGAAATAAAATAACTATTGGAATGGAATGGTAGTCAATCAGCGGTCTTGAACAACCATCATTAGAAGATATTAGAGAAATTAGTGCTTCTTTTTGAGTGTTTCTAAGTTTTGGTATATCCAAGCCAGGAACAGCGCTTTCGAAGTCAAATGAATATGGCATTGCGTGAAAATAATAAAGGAGGTAACTGAGGTATTCGAAACTCCGAACGGGATAGCCAATGGTTTCATACATACCAGCACGTTCAGCGAAGAGACCATTTTTTGACACCGCTATAGAAAAGGTCTTGTGAAAATAAAGATCAAGGCAATCGTAGTGTATTTTGAGCAGTTTTCGAAACTCTCCTAACGCAAATTTATCTGTCTCTAATTTCGATCTTAATATCCATGCCCAGACTTTTAATAACAATACGGTTAAACATTCTCGTGCAGCGTGTAAATTATTAGCTTCTTTTGAAAACTGTAATATTACTGCTGCGATCAAATGGAAACTTGCAAAGAACTTCTGAAATTTTCTACCGGAAAGAGCGGCATGATTTTTTATAAGATGATCAAGAAGTAAATGGATATCTTTAAAATCGCTCCCGGGTGCGTCCAATAAAACCAGTAACTTTTTAAAGAGTTTGTAGGACTCGTTATCAATTAAAAGACATTCATTGAATAAATACTCCTCGAATAATGAGATCAATTTGTATATGTTCCAATGTTCAAATTCATCCTCTTTGAAATTTTGTTTAATAAATCCTTCAAATACTGGACGGAAGTTTTCTTTTAGAATTCCGGGGTGTACTAGGATTATCTTTATTGGTAAAGAGGAAAAGTCAACGCGAGTGGAATCAATTAAAAGAGTATCCTTAGCTTGAAGTAGGGATGATCTTATCCCATTTTCATCATTAAATGTTCTGTCATTAATATCTTTTGCGTCTCCTGCCTTTATTTGAAAATAATACCTCCATGTCTTTCCATTTTCATCTTTCCCGATGGCAACTACATCTTTCCCGTATTGAGATTGCCCCTTCGATTCTTTTGCGGTGGTAATAACCTCAAAGCCCATTAAGGAAAGGAGAAGGGGGAACAAATAATCAAGTTCCTTATCTTCTTTTAAACTTTCAAGATACTCTTTGACTATAATTGAATTTGCTCCCATTTGAAAATTTGCGCCCAATTAACTAAGTACTTACTTGTAACACTTTGATTAAAGTATTCCGGTTTTATAAAATAAGTTCTTGGAAAAAGTGAAGAACTACTAATGTTGTTTAGCTGTGTTATTTCATCCCGACCTTCCATTTTCCAGCCCCCACTTTTAGCTAAGGTTACGGAATTGCTATGTTGCAAAAAGGAGGAACCTTTATTCATTGCATCCCCAATAACACGATTTTGTTTTCTTTGATAAAGTTCCGTATAGTACCTCACCAAGGTGTGCTCATTTTGCCAAGCATTCAATTCATTTAGTGCTTCTTTCTGCTCGATATGTTTAATAAATTCTTCGTGGTACGATTTAACTTTTTTAATCGCGGTGTTATTTTTGAAGATTTTGTGCACATAGGCTGCTTCCATTTCCTTATAAACGCTATCAAAGAACGATTCAATCATTTCTTTTAGTCTCTGGATCAAATAAGCAACTACCTTGTCTGAATTTGAATCTAATAATTTCAAAATGTTTGGCAAAGTATCAGCCGGCTGATTCATTTCGGTAAGCGCAGCTATAATTAATTTAAGTTGATCCACTTCTGTAAGTTGCAAAATGTCATACTTAAAAAGGAACTTTTTACGCCCGAATGTTGATGCGTGTATAACCTGCTACCTGCATAACGGACAAAGCCATTGTCATGAATCATCAAGCGTATTAAAGTTTCTGAGAACTTCCCCTCATCCTGTTGAATCAATTCATACAAGATATCTTCGATAGCGCTAGTATCGAATCCCAGTTTCATCCTATAAGCGATTACCTCAATTAACTGATAGAAAAAATCAGGAGTAGCAACTTCTGCGATACCGAACATTCCGTTAATTGAACTTATCTCAATATCAGGATCCTGAAAAGCCTTAATTAGAAAGGAGCATTTTAGTTCCTTGAAATCTCTAATGAAATTTAATTGATAAAGTATATTAGGCTTTATATCTTTTGAAAGACTCCATAAGCCGATAAGTGATTGAAATGCTATTGATTTCAATTCATCTGTTATAGAATTGGCTTCTATAATATTGTGATAAATATGCGGGATATATTTAGCAACATCTGGTTCTCTTAGGTTGAGGGTGTCAATTATTGCGAAAATGCCTCTAACTAAATCGTTGTCAAGGATTCTTAGACAAGAAAGTGCATTGGCGAGGGTACGATGGTCGTTTTGTAGGTATTTAGTTGAACTTTTATCTAGATAATGGCTCCCTCCATTTTCAATAAGGCCCGCAAATACTAAGGATTCATAGTCACCGGCTTTAACTGAGCTAAAATATATAAGAAGTTCCTCCCCTTGTTTGGGTTGTGATTTAGCCAAGTCTTTAATGCCTTCTTTTATGTCATGATCATCGGTATTCCCGCCAGTATAGATTTCTTCTTTAAGGTGTGATATTATAAGGTATAACCTCTCCGGTGAAATATTCAAAAATTGTAACGCTCTTCCAAAATTTCGAGCGAAGTTATAGGCGCTTCTACCTGGGTCATCTCTCTTAATCTGCAGAGCATAGTCACAGAAGTCACATCCATGGTCTTGATTTAATGTTACCATTAACCATTGCTGAAATTTAAGGAGTAATGGACGCAAGATACCTTGGAGGTTTTTCCTTCTAAAATTGTTTTCGACCGTATCAAAAAAAGAAGTAAGGGTATTATAGTTTTCGGATAAGCCGGAGGAAAAATCAGCCCTTAATTCTTCAAACCAGAGGCAAAAGAAGGCGTCACCACCCTCTAACTTTAGAATATCTGTACTCCAGTCTTTTAATTCCCCCCTTTTTCTCATTAAGTCTAATGAAAACTGAATTTCACTGCAGTAAAATTCAGTTTTGGGTGCCGTGAGAAATAGCTTAAGTAAATCCTCGGCTTCTGCTTTTAACCTCAGACTGCTATCAAGTTCTTTCCTTGCTGCTTGGTAACCTTTCATATTTTCAAAGGCAAAGTATGGTTTTTTTATTTAATCAAGCTTGCCAAAAGGACTAAGAGGCTTCATATATGTTCGTGTAAGTGATGGAACATAAAGCCCTCAATAAGGCTTTGCGAATGAGGACTTGAAACGATAGCACGACTCGAAGGGATAAGCCCAAATCAATCTGCTTTACGCAATATCCCCTGCAAATCCCAACATCCTTATAAGGCGTCTTTTAAAAAGTACCGCATCCGCCCACCGCGCCCAAAAGTGCCACTTTCTTACTAAAACGCGTTTTTCAAATTTCAAGAGCCTAGTTTTGTATCGGACTTAAAAATTGGGAGCTAATCTGCCTTTTTACCAAATACGTTTCAACCCTGTTTATTTAAGGGGTTGACTTATATCGGTTATCAAAGTATATTATGCTCCCATATATTACTCACTTAATAATACTTAACGTTCAAAAAACAAAACGATGAAAACGAAAGTTCTATTTTCCGCCTTACTTATTTTCCTGGCCACCGTATCAACTTATGCTGCTATCCGCACAGTAAGTAATAATACCAACAGCCCGGGACAGTTTACCACTTTTGCTGCTGCTCAGTCTGCAGCTAACGATGGTGATACTATTTTGATACATGGGTCTCCGTTCAACTATAATACCTTTTCGGTCTCCAAAAGATTAGTGTTAATAGGTACGGGGCATAACCCTCAAAAGCAGGCACCACTTAAATCAACGGTTGACTATATTAATCTTTATACCGGCTCGCTGGGTACAAAGATCATTGGGCTGGACCTATACATGATCCATACTATGAATCAGCATATTGACAGTATTGAAATTGTTCTTTGTAAGCTTTCTTACCAGATTTCTATCGATCAGAGTTTATGCAATGCATGGCTAATTGATGGCAATGTTTTTTTGTATACAGGGGACAATATTTCAGGTGCTTGCAGCCAGGCCGGCCATTTAATACGCAACAACCTTTTTAACGGTCCCATTTCAAACTTTGGTAATTGCCAAAGCAACTATCACTATATAATGAACAATATATTCCTGTACAGCGGAAATGCGTTTGGCAATGATTTCAACTTCTATATTTATAACAATATATTTTACCGCGCAAATCCTACAGGTGCCAGCGCTACCTACAGTAATAACATTTCGTACCAGTGCGGCAATAACAACTTTCCTAATGGAGTAAATCAAACCAACGTTGACCCTAAATTTGTCAATTTCCCTTCGGGCGGCGCTTATTTTGATTATAGCTATGACTTTAACCTGCTTTCGGGCTCACCTGCCAAGAGTGCGGGCAATGATGGCACCGACCTGGGCGCTTATGGCGGTACCGGCGATTTTGAGCAAAATGGAATGCCGCACAATCCACAGTTAACGGAGTTTAATATTAGCAACCCCACCATCATATCTGGGGGAACCTTAAACGTGAATTTTAAATCGAAGATCAGGTAATTATTTGTTGGCTTACTAAAGCATAATTGAAATGACTACCTTATTTTCAAATAAAATAATGCCCAACCGGCATTTGATGATGCGACTTCTCGTTGCTATTCCGATAATATTTGGTTTTATTTTCGGAACGCAACCTGCTTATTCGCAAAGCATCAACGCCGCAGAATATTTTTTCGATACCGATCCTGGTACCGGGCTTGCTACAGCTATTACAATTGGTTCCCCGGCTGATTCTATCAGTATCTCAACAAACATTCCTTCAACGGGCTTAAATTGCGGCTTCCATTATCTTTTTATAAGGACAAGAGAAGATAACGGCCAATGGTCGCTGCACGAAGGCAGAAGACTATACGTACAGCCTACCATTGTTGCTGCCGAATACTTTTTTGATGTTGATCCAGGTGCTGGTAATGCTCACCCATTAAGTGTAAGTACTTCTTATGATTCAATTTCCTTTTCGGGTAGTGTTTCTGCAACCGGTCTGTCAAGCGGTAATCATTGGCTGTATGTGAGAACCAGGAATAATTCAGGAGGTTGGAGTATGTACGAGAGAAGAGCGTTTTACATCAAGCCCCAAATCATATCTGCTGAATATTTTATTGACACAGACCCGGGAATTGGTAATGGAACGGCAGTTGCTGTGACGGCTTCGGAGGATTCTATAGCGGCCTCCGTGGTTGTACCAACTACCGGCCTCTCAACAGGTCGTCATTATCTTTTTGTACGCACCATAAACAATAGTGGCACCGCAAGTTTGTATGAAGGAAGGATGTTTTTTATTAAACCTTCTATCGTTGCTGCGGAGTATTTTATTGACAGCGATCCCGGCGTGGGCCATGCCACCGCAATTTCAATAACAGCATCACTGGATTCTGTTGCTTCGGCAATAACTGTTACCTCTCCGGCACTTGCTTCAGGGTATCATTATCTTTTTGTCAGAACCCAAAACAATAATGGCGCATGGAGTTTGTATGAGGGTAGAAAGTTTTATGTGAAACCAACCATTGTTGCGGCCGAATACTTTGTTGATACAGACCCTGGCGCGGGCGCGGGTCATTCTATTCCGGTTACCGCAACTTATGATTCAATTTCTTTAAACGCGTCTGTTGTTACAACCTCCCTCAAACCCGGCTGGCATAATCTTTTTGTAAGAACCAAAAACAATAGTGGTGGCTGGAGTTTATATGAAGGCAGAAGATTCTATCGCAAACCTTTAATTGTAGGCGCAGAATATTTTGTAAATGTTGATCCCGGTGTAGGAGCGGCCACCCCATTTACTTTTACGGCTGGTTATGATTCGGTAATTGTAAATTCGGTTGCTACGGCCACCTGTCTCGACTCCGGTCAGCACTTTTTATTTATACGCAGTAAGGATGAAGTTGGTAACTGGAGCCTTTATGAGCCCGATACCTTCTTTATTAATCTTCAAACACCGGTTATCACCACTGCAGATACAACCGTTATTTGTTCCGGCCAAACTGTAAGAATGCGGGTAAACATGGGCGGGGCCTGTGTTTATCAATGGTTTAAAAATGGTATTGCTATTACAGGCGCTACCGATAGCAGCTATACTGCATTAGTAATTGGTACTTATACGGTTCAGGTAACTATCGGCGCTTCAAATTTTATTTCGAACGCGATAGATGTAACCGCAGGTAACTGTACCAACTATGTGTGGAACGGAACCAATACCAATTGGAATGATCCAATTAACTGGAATACTAATTTGGTGCCCAACAATTGTTCAGCTAATGTGATTATTCCGGTTACGCCACATAATCCTGTGTTGAACTCAAATATTCAAACCGGTGCTATGCAAGTTGACGCAGGTATCCAGGTAACGTTAAATGCAGACCTGAGCGTGTGCGGCAACTGGACGGGAGGCACCGGCACTAATGGGATTGTTACCGGTACCGGAGCACTGATTTTAAATGGCAGCAATGCACAGGCTATTTCGGGAAAAACGAAGTTCAATTTATTGCGTTTAAACAATGCTGCCGGGGCACAAATGCAAAGCGGTTCATCGGTAGATGTTTTTACTTCTCTTGATTTGCAAAGCGGAACCTTTGCTACAAACGGAGGAGTTTTAACCTTCCTCAGCACTTCAGTAAGCCAGGTGGCTATTATAGATAATTTTAGTCCCGGCTATAGTGGTTCTCTCAACGGAATCATCCATGCACAGCGTTATTACGGCGGCGGAACTTCTATCAACAGCTATAACCAGCACTTCATGGGCTCACCTGTCAATAGTCCTTCCTTTAGTCAGTTTGGGGCCAGTGGAACCGCCGGGTATATTATTCCAACCGCCAATTGCGATGAGGCACATGTTGCGGCCAACTCCCCGTACAGCACGGTGCTCGCTTTAGATGAAACACACGGAGCAATATGTACCTCGGCTCAATGGATAGCAGAAACAAGCAGTAGTGGTAATGCAATGAATGGACAAGGATATGCTGTGGCTAAAGTTGGTGCGGGGGTATTGTCTTTAAGCGGAACAGCTAATCTCAACTCCAGTTACACTATTGCCAACAGGACCAATAGTAACTGGACCAATGTTACACTGCAAGGTCATAACATAATTTCAGGCTGGCATCTTGTATCTAATCCATACCTGGCCACGCTTGATATTAATACGCCAAGTGCTGGATTTGATAATCAAATACAGGTATGGCATTCAAACGGTCCGTTTGCAGGTACGTATCAATCCGGTATAATCGGTGTAGATGCTACTGTTGCGCCGTTCCAGGCGTTCATCGTTCATAAAACAACTACGGTTGGTACGGCTAACTATACACTTAATGCAAGCGACCGGGTAAGGACACCGCATTCTTTCTTCCGTGCAAATGACAATGAACTGAAGATCGTTGCCGAAAACACAAACACTCATTTGCTGGATCAAACTACAGTTGCTTTTAACGCTGCTGCTACTGAACACTTTGATCCGCAATTTGACGCAAATAAATCGCCGGGCACCTTAAACAGACATACGCTTTATAGTTTAAACGATGGCCAGTGGATGTCAAGAAATATCCTGCACGACGTGGCGAACACAAGCACCGTGTCCGTGGGCTTCGAGCCAGGAGCAACCGGTACATATAATTTTGCCTTTACAGGAGTAAATACTTTCGACGCTACCAGTTATATCTATTTAGAAGATAAAGCACTTCACACAATGCATGATGTACGAAACGGTGATTATAGCTTTACGGCAGACTCTGCAGATGCGTGGGATCGCTTTGTGTTACACTTTACGCCTCCGGCAGTGATGAGTATTACCGACGCAGGTTGTACTACGCAGGGATCAATAAACATTACTCAACCCGGCATTGCTAACTGGAACTACACCCTTGCCGACAATGGTAATCATATTACTGCCAGTGGGATGCTGAATCAATCAAGCCCTTTAACGCTTAGCGAACCTGCGGGCAGCTACCTGCTTACTTTGACAGATGCAAATAACTACGCGGTAACACAATTGCTCCAGGTAAATGGTCCGGAACCCGTTACAGCTTCATTTACCAGTTCCGCTACAGTTGTTGAGGAATCTCAAAGCGTAGTGCTTTCGGCCACTTCACCCAATGCTAACAGCTATCAATGGAACCTGGGTAATGGCCAAACAGCAAACGGCCCAACAGTGACTTATAATTATACTACCCCTGGAACATATACCGTAGTACTAACGGTCAGCAATTTATCCAATTGCAGCGCCACAGCTTCGCAAACTATTGAAGTTAATTCATCTACTTCGGGCTTCAACACCATTACCGGTAGCAAAGGAATCGGCATTTGGAGTAACGGGAATAAAGTGTTTGTCGATTTCCGGCAACAACAAAAAGTGGATGCTGTAGTAACTATCTACAATGTACTTGGCCAACAGATCAGCAATGAAAAGTTCAACAGCAATATGCTTTACCAAAAAGAGATCGGTAATATCGAAGCGGCCTACTTCACCGTAAGCGTAAAAGATAATAACCAGGTAACCACTAAAAAGGTGTTTGTCAATAATACGAGATAGAGGGTTGAATATTTAAGCCGAAGCTGTCGGTTACTGTTCATCACGATTGACACATGATCATATCATTTTAGTCGTCAAGTATTTAACCCAAAAAAGAGATGGTTGACACTTAAAAGCGTCAACCATCTCTTTTATAACTACCTCATAAAACTTTTATGCATTTATCATAACAGCTATCATAACAATCATAATTAATCAGCCCGCCCGAATGACTGAAGCCATTCAGTCGGGCGGGCGTTCTATCTGTATTTATTTACGCCAATATCCCCCTGCTAATCACAATCCTCTGTACCTCGCTGGTGCCTTCGTATATCTGGGTAATCTTAGCATCGCGCATCAGTCGCTCTACGTGGTATTCCTTTACGTAGCCATAGCCGCCATGTATTTGCACAGCTTCAACAGTAGTGCGCATAGCTACTTCGCTGGCAAAAAGTTTGGCAGTGGCACTGGCTATATCGTAGTTTTTATGTTGGTCTTTAAGTACAGCAGCCTTGTACACTAATAAGCGGGCAGCTTCAATCTGGGTAGCCATATCGGCTAGTTTAAATGCAACAGCCTGGTGATTGATGATCTCTGTTTTAAAAGCCCTGCGTTGTTTAGAGTAAGCAGCGGCCATTTCATAAGCACCTGCTGCAATGCCTAAAGCCTGGGCTGCGATACCAATACGACCACCGGCCAAAGTCTTCATGGCAAATTTAAAACCAAAACCATCTTCGCCAATCCGGTTCTCTTTTGGTACCTTTACATCATTAAATAAAAGGGAATGTGTATCGCTGGCACGGATGCCCAATTTATCTTCCTTCTTTGCTACCTGGAAACCCGGCATTCCTTTTTCAACGATCAACACATTAATTCCTTTGTGACCTTTCTCGGGATGTGTTTGTGCAATTACAAGGTAAGTGCTGGCGCAGCCTCCGTTGGTTATCCAGTTTTTAGTGCCGTTTAAAATGTAATGGTCACCCATATCAACGGCTGTTGTACTTTGGCTGGTGGCATCGCTGCCCGCTTCGGGTTCACTCAGGCAAAAGGCACCTATTTTTTCTCCTTTAGCCAAAGGCACTAAGTATTTTCTTTTTTGTTCTTCACTGCCAAAGGTTTCAAGTCCCCAGCAAACCAAAGAATTATTAACGCTCATCAACACTGAGCACGATGCGTCAATTTTTGAAATTTCTTCCATCGCTATTACATAACTAAGTGCATCTAATCCCCCTCCACCATATTCCGGCGAAACCATCATGCCCAAAAAGCCAAGTTCGGCCATACGCTTTACCTGCTCTGCGGGCCAGGTCATGTGTGTATCGCGTTCTATAACACCGGGCTTGCATTCATTTTGTGCAAAATCGCGGGCCGCCTGGCGTATCATTAAATGCTCTTCGGATAGCGTGAATTTCATAGTGTTTTATGTTGAGGGGGCGAAGATAATAAAAATACATACCTGCTAATGGCAGGCTGTTACAAAAGAGAGTTACTGTTTAACGAACTTCCGGACGCTGCCCCCAATCTTTATAAAGTAAATGCCGGTTGCAAATTCCGAAACATTGATCTCTGTTTTAGGGCCATCAGTTAGGGTTTGGCTAACTCTTTGACCCAAAGCATCAAACATTTCAATTTGTACACTATGTACATCGCTGCTCAACTGAACAGTTAACTGATTGGATGTAGGGTTGGGGTAAACTTCAAATATTGTGTTGCCACTAACAGGCACAATATCCACAGAGCCTATCGCAACCGGGCTGCTTAAAGCAGAGCAGCCGTTACTGCTTGTTACAAGTATCGTGTACAGGCCTTGTTGCGGGGCAATATAAACAGGGGAAGTAGCTCCTGAAATAGGATTGCCACTTAAATACCATTGATAAGTACCGGGGGTATAGCAGGTTAAAGTGTCGCCATTAACACTTATAGAAACCGGTGGAACAGGGTTAACATTAAGCGCAAGATGATTAGACTCTGCTTTGCATCCATTTGCATCCGTTACCGAAGCATAATAATTGCCCGCAATACGGGCATAAATGCACTGGGTACCGGCACCATTGTTCCAACTATAACTGGCAAAGGTGCCAACAATACAAAGTTGCGATGAATCACCGGCGCAAATAACAGTATCCGAAGCGGCGATAATTGGTGGCGCGGGAGCAGGATTTATAATTACTTGTGTGGTTACGGGATTGCTGCTGCAACTGCCAATAGTTAAAACCACGGTGTAAGTGCCGCTATCAGATAATGACGCGCTTGGTATCAAAGGATTTTGTTGGCCAAAGTTATTGGGCCCTGTCCACGTATAGGTAGCCCCTGCTACAAAAGAGGCTGAAAGTAGTAACGAATCTCCACTGCAAACCGGGCTGTTATTAGACACTGTTGGCGCCGATGGTCCCGGCGTAATAGATACGTGAACATTTACCGGGTTACTGCTGCAGCCGCTGTTGTTTGCTATTACGGTATAGGTGCCGCTGTCGCTAAATGCTGTAGCAGGTATTACAGGATTTTGTGTGTTAAAGTTATTAGGTCCTGTCCAGCTATAAGTGGCCCCTCCAACGGTAGATGCCGACAATTGTAAGGCATTTCCAACACAAACTGTTGTATCCGGACCGGCGGTAATCGTAAATGTGCTGCCGGCACTAATAACAATTGTATCGGAAGTAGTGCAGAATCCATTAGTTACCTGTACCCAATAAGTGCCGGAAGTATCGGTAGTGATGGAAGGACTTGTTTCTCCTGTACTCCATAAATAACCGGTTGCGGTGGCAGCCGTTCCATCAAGTATTACTGCTTGTCCATTGCAAATAGAAGTGTCGGGACCAAGGCTTACATTTAAGCCACCGGTTACAACGCAGGTGTAGGTAGGGCTGGCCAGGTTAAGAGCCATATTTTGCATTAAAGGAATACTGGTGCCCGATTGCACCCAATCCTGGTCAGAAGTAGTGATCATTCTTGAGTTATTGGTGGGTACACAAAAAATGAATCCGTAATACGAACCGCTATATTCAAGAAAAGATTCGACGTGCGAGTTACACCCAGGGTTGGCATTAGTTCCATACCAAAAATAACCAAGTGGTGGAATGGTATCAGGTGTGTTGCTTAAACTTCCCATCACATTCATAGGCGCTAAAGTACCGGAGGTGGTTCCAATCCAGCTAAAGGCACCACCGTTCGCATTCACAATTTGTTGAAACGCAATATTGGTGGTATAGCTGGTAAGATATTCCCCCTGCAAATAGACTCTTCCTCCCTGCAGTAAAAATGCCTGGATGGTACTAACCGCCAATGAGGAAAGCGGAATAACGCCGGATGAAACTATCAATACATC
>JAQBNQ010000429.1 GCA_028288545.1 Bacteroidota bacterium | reverse complement strand
TCTTTTCCTGTTTTGGAGTAAAGGGCCTGGCGCCGTTCTTTTTTTTGAAGATGGCCTCGGTAAGAATATAAAAGTGAGGGAAATCGCTATTATTTATTCCGTAGCCGTGGTTGCGCAAATACTTAATACTCCGACGGCAAATATCAAGTGCGGTGGGCTCCTGGCCTGTTAAGTACAAACAGGCAGTTTGCAGGTTTCTTAATTCAATCTCGTACTGAAAATATTTTCCCTTAGGATTTTTTTCGAAGCCTAACTGAATGAAGCGAAAGGCCTCTTCGTAGTCTCCTTTAAAAAGATAAAATTTTATGAAGGAGAATATGTCCCTGGGCATTATTCCGTCAGACAGTTTATCGCGCAGGTGACCCAGTCTTTGTTCAATGATCCTTTCAGCCTCCTCTATGCGTTCGGTTATCAGGCATATTTGTATATACTTGGTAACCTGAAATCCACTGTCAGGTATGTTTGCAAACAGGGCAGTATTTATCAGGTTGTGATAGTTATAGTATGATTCGTCAAACTGGCCTATGTAATATTGAAATTCCGCCGATTTTAACTCAAATCTCAAAACGTGGATATCCTTTAAATCTCCGGTTGTTTTGCTTAAAGCCAGCAGCGCTTCTTTTACCATTTTAATTGCAGAAGCAAATTTTTCGAGTGCATGGTAATAAAAGATCTTTGTCCAGTGATAGTCAAACACAAGTTCTTCGTCGGCACCGGCAATTAAGGCGCCCAGGTCATCAATTTCCTTTTCAATTGCCTTGGCCTCATCGCTGATATTTCCTGCAGCAAACAGGAAATCTATTTTCAATAACAGCAGTTTACATCTTACAGCCAGGGCTGCATGTTTTTTTTCTTCTCCCTTAAAAAGTGCCAGGTATTTTTCCGACAGTTTCTTCATCACTTTTTCGTCGCGGTGAATGATGGGAATGCCAACCTGGATGAGGTTCATACACTTTTTATAAAACAGGGCCTGTTCTTCACGACTCATTGTTTTTTTGGCCTGATTAGAACGACGGTTCATTTCTGAATAGAAATGTTTTATGTAAACAATCTGGTTAGTTAAAAAATGAAGCAGTTTTATGCTATCGTCACCAAAAAGAAGGACGTAGCACTTGGCCAGAAGTTCGGAAGTGACCTTATCAAAGTGGGAGGATGAAATTTTTAATTCCTTCAGCAATAGGTCTTTGTTAAAGACGCCTTCCTTTGCCTGTTTCTGCACCTGTTCCCAAACCTCAGCCTGAGTTCCTTTCAGCATTAGAGCTTTAATTTTAACCTGGTCAGGTTTCTTTAGATATTTAAGGAAATCGAATAATAAGTTCATCTGCAGGGTAATCGCTTAGTCAATTCCCCGTCAATTTAACAAATTTGCGGTAGCTGAAATTGTCTTTAAAAATGCGTTATCCCCAGCGCAGAGTTGCTTAGCGTTTTCCCATTGGTATTCAGGCTAATGCAGTAAATTCCTGGAGGAAATGCGGAAGTATTTATGACATAATGCCACTGGGTTAAATTTAGATTTTCAGTTATCAGTACCCGGCCGGTCATATCCGTTAAGCGCAACTCTAAACTGCCTGAAATATCCTGATTCCATTGAATGGTCACCATATTATTGGCAGGATTGGGGTACATTTTAAACCCTACCAATTGAAACAGGTTGTTGATGGAGTTGCTGAGTGTATCCGGCAATTGGTATCGAATTATAACGGTAGCGGTATCAGAGCAGCCTAAAAAGTTTGTTCCAATAACAGTGTAGGTGCCGGTGTCAACCTGTGTGCTATCTGCAAAGTTGCCATACCAACGTACCGTTAAACCGGTAGTGTTAAAATAATTGTAAAGGTCGGCCTTGCTACCGGGCTGGATGCTATCAATGGTATTGGCACCTAAATAGGCTGGTGTTATTTCAAAGGCTCCGGCATCTCTTACACCGTGCGCAACTATGCCTTCGGCATCAGAGCTTGTGGCCCCGTTGCAGGTAGCGTGGTCCTGTGCAGGGCTTCCGCAAAATATAGGTATAACAGGAACGCAACCGGAGTAATAACCCAGGGCACCCAACAGTGGATCGGCATTAATTATGTCTGAAGATAAGGCGGTAAAGTTTGGGCTTACGGTAGAGTCCTGTAAAACATTGCACCCACCCGAGGAAACGTTATTGTCAGGGTAATTAACAAACTTAAATACCTGTGCGGTATCGGTGCTGGTGCCGTTTCCCCATATAATGCTGTTGGCTATTAAGGCGGTGTCTATCGCAAAAACTCCTCCACCCAATTCAGCGTGGTTAGTTGTAAAGGTACAATTAACGGCTTCCAATCGTCCCGCAGATAAAGCCCCTGCATATCCTGCGGAATAGTTAGAGGTAAAAGTGCAGTTTAAAAAATGACCGAATCCGGCAACAGCTACTGCGCCTGAAAATCCTTGTAAAGGCCCTTGACTTGTGGATGAAGAGTTGTTACCGAAAGTGGTATTGTAAGCCCATAGGCGCCCTGCATTTACTGCCCCTGCTTTGCCTGAGCCACCGGTGCCGTTGGGATACGCCCAGTTGCCTGAAAAATGACAATAGTTAAGATTTAGCTGAACTGCACCCACAGCGGCACCTGCTGCGTTAACGTTGGTGTCAATGCAATTGGTAATGTTCAGGTAGTTTAAGGTTAGCGGCATTATCGGATTTGGTGCGGCAATTACTGAACGGTCAAAATAGATTGAATCACCACTTATGGTTGGGTTTTGGCAATTGCGACCTGTTATTACCAAACTATCGGTAATGGCCTGATAGACGGAACTTACATGAATAGTATCATGGGCCGTTAGGTTAAGGAAAATGGTATCTAACCCCGTATTTTGATTTGCGCTGTCAATGGCTGCGGCTAGAGACCCTTGCCCGGTGCTATTTGTATTGACAACAAAATAATTATTAGCCCTGGTACAGGCAAATGTGAAAACTAAAGTTAATGAGAGTAGAAACTCTTTTTTCATGCCACACTGATTTTGATCCGAAAAATAGATATACCGAAAGTTAAACTATTCGGGTTACATCATTATGACTGCGCGAAACAGCAAAAGATTGATTGGACCAGAAATATTCTTTTCAGTGGCTTGAAAGGACTGTTATAGGAGTGGAAGTGTTGTTAGGATTGGATGCGAATCCTACGATACCGGTTATAATAGTAGTTGTTATAGTAGCCAGTGCCAATAACCTGAATGCTTTTTTGAGCAGGCCAGGTTTAGTACTGTGTTTGAAATCCATCCTGAAAAACATCATTGCCAAAAGCAAAAACATTAACAGGCAGGTAATAATTGTGCTGCAGTATAAGGGATTCATCATCAAAAATTCTGACGGTTAAGTTTACCTTCCATATTGCGGGTTATCCATCTTCCGGTCTTAAAATCTTCAGAGTAACGGCCCTGGTATTTCAATCTTCCATCGGGGTAAAATGCCTGCCAGAAACCACTCTTTTTTCCATCGCGGTAAATGGCAATTAATGAGACCTGTCCGTTCTCGTAATACTCTTTGCAAATGCCATGTTCGTGGTGGGTGTAGTAGGTGTAATCTGATTTTACATTTCCGTTTTCATACCACTCAACGCTACTGCCTTGTTTAAGTCCATCCAGGTAGTTTGTAAGCGATCTTGGCTTTCCACTTTTATACCAGGTGGTAAAGGTTTGTTTGTTCTCGTCAAACTCGCTTTCTTTTTCACCGGTTTCGTAAAAGCTATTCAGTGTTTTTAGCCTAACACCGTCTTCATATTCCAGGGTACTTTTCAATTCGCCGTTGGGATAGTAAAAGCGCCAAACATCGTCCATCACTCCATCTTTAATTTTCCCCTCACCCTGTTTGGTGTGATTCTGGTCGTACCTTACAAAGTAGCCGGAATAGGGAGTTTCGGAATTTGCCTCATAATATTTCCCGTCTCTAAAGTCGGGGATGGTGGGGGCTGCTTGTATCAGGAGGGTGGTCATTATCAGCAGGGCGGTTAATTGTTGTTTCATAGTTCAATTATTCCGCTTGCAAAAGTTGCTAATTGCAATTACTACATCACTAAGCGTATATTAAATAATAGCTGAAAATTTTGCTGTTCCTATTAAGGCAATATGAAGTGTGCCTGTTTTTACAAGGCAGGGCTTGTTGTGTGTGCCATTCAAACACAACCGGTTTAAACTTTAAGATTATTAATTTATGTTTATTGAATAATGGGCGAAAAGACTATGCTTAATTGGAAGCAGTTATAAACCGGAATTAGAGAATGATTGCACTGGGTTTTTTATTGGGCTTTATAGGTTATATCCCTTTGGGCAATATAAATCTTACCGTGGTGCAACTCTCCATCCACGAATCGGTTAAGAAGGTGTGGGCCTATATATTGCTGGCTTCCTTAATGGAGTTTATTTATTGCCTTGGCTGCCTTGAAGGAATGGAGGTATTGCTGCAAAAGCCGCATTGGGTTATTGCGCTTAAGTGGGCTGCGGTAGTTATATTTTTTTTACTGGGAGTGCTCAGCTTTTTCCATAAAGAGGACCCTGAGAAGAAATCGGTTATATCCGGTTTCGGCAGGGGAGTGTTTGCTGCAATTATTAATCCCTTGCAAATACCTTTTTGGCTGGTATGGGGTGTATACCTTACACAAAATAAATGGCTGCATGGCGAACTCTTATCACTTATCTTATTCGCCTTTGTAACTTCTTTAGGCACTATATCCATACTTTGGCTTTATGCTGTTGGCGGTAAAAAACTAGTGCTTAAATTAAAGCTGGAGCGTAAAATTATGGACCGCGTTATTGGTTTGCTTCTAAT